>CAZRFG010000015.1:0-22779 GCA_964599205.1 uncultured Victivallaceae bacterium | reverse complement strand
CCACCCCCTGGGCATCGCCAAATACCAGCGGCTGGGGAGGGAATTCGAGCTCAAGAATCTGACTGACCGGGTGGACGACAGCGTCGTCGGGAAGTACCTGGCCGAAGTGCGGCAATACACCGCCAAGCCGGTCTCGGCGGAGTAGTTCAGAGTTTGATCTCGCCCCAGATGCCGCCGAAACGGAAAATCTCCTGCCCTTTGGCCCCCTCCTGGACCACGAGGATGTCGGTGCCGGGAATGATTTTGCGGATCTCCTCAGCGAAGCCGGGGCCGTTGATGAAGACCGAGGTCGAGATCCAGTCGGAATCAGTCGGACGCGGCGTCACCACCGTGACCGAGAGCATCCCGGCGACCGGCATCCCGGTTTTGACATTCATGATGTGGGTGTAGCGGCGACCGTCGATGACCACGTAGCGCTCGTAGTTGCCGCTGGTCGAGATCGAAATGTCGCGGCAGGCGATTTCGCCGCAGGGCTTGGACGGGGCAATCGGGTCGCGGATGCCGATCTCATAGGCCTCTTTGCCGGGCGGCGGCGCGGGAAAGCAGTACATGTTGCCGCCGAGGTTGATGATCCCGGTCTCGACGCCGAGCTTGCGGACGGCATTGGCGGCGCGCTCGACCGCGAAGCCCTTGGCAATCCCGCCGAGGTCGAAACTCATTTCCGGCCGGGTGAAGCGGACGGTACGGGCGGCATCGTCGAAAATCACTTTTTCAAGCCCCACCTTGTCCAACGCCGCCAGCCGTTCGGCGTCGCCCGGCAAACCCTTTTTGGCTTTGACATAAAAGCCCCAGAGCACCATCAGCGGCCGGGCGGTGATATCAAAAGCTCCGTGCGAAAGTTTCCAAGCCCGGCGGCTCTCGCTCAAAGCCTCCCACAACAGCGGACTGCATGCAAAGGGGCGTCCGGCGGCGCTCTGGTTCAGCCTGGCAAGTTCGCTAGCCGGGTTGAAAATGCTGCAAGTCTTCTCCACTTCCCGGAAAACCTCGTAAACTTTGTCGGCGGCGGCGACCGCCTGCTCCCGGGGCCCGTAGAAGCTCACTTCGGCGACCGTGCCCATCACCGGATAGGTGCGGTATTCGTGGTGAAGCCCGGTTGCCGGCGGCACGGCGGCGGCGGGCGCGGGCGCCTCTGTGCGTTGCGCGTTCCGTTCATCCCGGTTGCCGTTGAAGGCGGTCCAGATCAATCCGGCGACGATGATCGCCAGCAGCGCGATCCGGACTTGGGCCTTGGTCATCACCGCTTCCGGAGCGGCTGATTTTTTGTCATTTTCATCCATCATCATCTCCCGGGCCGCCGACCTCGCGAGGGGCGGCCGAATCTTTTGCCGGCCGGCTGTATCCGTGACAGAGGAAACTTCGCCGGCGGATGCCCTTTTTCATAAAATAATCGCTTTTTCCAAATTTAAAAGAGCGGTCGTCAAAGAAAGCATCATGAAAAAAATATCCTGACCGGATCAGCGAGGTTGCCTTTCCCGCTCAACATGTGTTGTTTTGATCAAAGCAACAAAAATGTCACACTTGAATACTTTTCGTTCAAAATCACATATTTACAATCTAAAAATGATAGAATTATACATATCGCTTGAAATTTTCCGATCCATTTTGTTGCATTGGCGAAAAGTTGGTGCTATCTTACAGACGGTCTACAGAAAAAAAGGATCAGATCAAGCTAAACAGGGAGTGATATGCAAGAGTATTTGGAAATCACGGTAGGGGCGGTACTGGTTTATAACTTCGTACTGTCAAGGTTTCTCGGGATTTGTCCCTTTCTCGGAGTATCCAAGCGGCTGGATACGGCGCTCGGGATGTCCGGCGCGGTGGTCTTCGTGATGACCCTGGCCTCCTTCGCCACCGCCGCCACTTTCAATTATCTGTTGACCCGGCCGATCCATATCGCCGGAGTCGGTGAAGTCAAGCTGGAGTTTCTCCAGCTTTTGTTATTCATCCTGATCATCGCCGGGCTGGTCCAGCTGGTCGAAATCATGCTTCAGAAATTCAGTCCGCCGCTCTATCAGGCGCTCGGGATCTACCTGCCGCTGATCACCACCAACTGCGCGGTGCTCGGGGTGGCCACCATCAACGCCCAGAAGACCTATTCGGTCTGGATGTCCACCGTCAACGGCTTCTTCTCCGGCGTCGGCTTCGCGCTGGCGCTGCTGCTCTTCGCGAGCTTGCGCGAACGGCTGGAGATGGCCAAGGTGCCGAAGCCCTTTGAGGGCATGTCGATCGCGCTGATCACCGCCGGGATTCTGG
The DNA here is from genome assembly GCA_964599205.1 of uncultured Victivallaceae bacterium. Classification (GTDB taxonomy): domain Bacteria; phylum Verrucomicrobiota; class Lentisphaeria; order Victivallales; family Victivallaceae; genus JAVBUI01. The sequence continues at coordinate 20,526 of CAZRFG010000015.1, read as the reverse complement.
CGATGGCTTTCACCGGTTTTTCCGGCCTCTGCTAACGAACCTCAACGCTCAGGAAATCATTTGAGATGGGAACTGCAATCATCGCATTGATCGTGCTGGCGGTCATCGGCGCCTTTTTCGGCCTGGTGATCGGCATCGCCGGCAAGTTGTTCGCGGTCGAAACCGACCCGAGAATCGAAAAAGTCACCGAAATGCTCCCCGGCGCCAACTGCGGCGGCTGCGGCAAAGCCGGCTGCGCCGACTTCGCCAAAGCGGTCTGCGCCGGTGAAATCCTGCCCGGCGGCTGCCCGGTCAGCGGCGGGGAAGCGATCGCCGCGATCGCGGATTTCCTCGGCATCGCCGCCGGGACCGGTGGCAAAAAAGTCGCGGTCATCCTCTGCGGCGGCGACAAATTCCACGCCAAACCGGCGGCGCTCTACAACGGCGTCAGCGACTGCGTTTCGGCCAACCTGATCGGCGGCGGCCCCAAGGGTTGCACCTACGGCTGCCTCGGCCTCGCCAGCTGCGCCCGGGCTTGCCCCTTCAACGCGATCGAGGTGATCAACGGGCTCGCCGTGGTCCATCCCGAAATCTGCACCGGCTGCGGCAACTGCGTCGAAACCTGCCCCCGCAAGCTGATCAAACTGACGCCGGCCGCCACCACCGTCCACATCTACTGCAACTCGCCGGAAAAAGCGCCGGCCAAAAAGAAAGTCTGCCTTGTCCCGTGCATCGGCTGCCGCAAGTGCGCCAAGAACGCCGCCGAGGGCCAGATCGAAGTCAACGGCTCCCTCGCCCGGATCAATTACGCCGACGCCCCCGGCGCGGATATCGTCGAAAAAACCGGATGCCCCACCGGATGTCTCACTACGGTTGAAACCCATTACCGGCAGGAAAAAGCTGCCGCGGAGATTGCATCATGATGGTAAAAGTGCAGAAAAAGAAATTTTCCGGCGGCGTCCATCCTCACGACGGGAAACACCTCTCGAGCGGCGTCTCGCTCAAAAGCGCGCCGCTCCTGGAGAAGTATACGGTGATCCTGAACCAGCACATCGGCGCGCCGCCGAAGCTGGTGGTCAACCCCGGCGACACCGTCAAAAAAGGCCAGCCGATCGCCGAAGCCGGCGGCTTCGTCTCGGGCAACGTCCACTCCCCCACCAGCGGCACCGTCGGCAAAATCGTTGACGTCAACGGACCGATGGGGGTCAACATGCAGGCCCTCGAAATCATTTCCGACGGTCAGGACGAATGGGGATCGGGCCTCGAACCGATCACCGACTGGCGCAACGTCGAGCCCGCGGCGATCAAGGAACGCATCGCCAAAGCCGGGATCGTGGGAATGGGCGGGGCCGCTTTTCCGACCCACGTCAAACTTTCGCCGCCGGCGGACAAAAAGATCGACACGCTGATCCTCAACGGCGCGGAGTGCGAACCCTATCTCACCGCCGACCACCGGCTGATGCTCGAGCGCCCCGAAGCGGTGCTCCGCGGCGCGGCGATGATGGCGCGCATCCTCGATATCAAAAACATCTTCGTCGGCATCGAGAGCAACAAGCCCGACGCGATCCGGGTGATGAAGGAAAAAGCCGCCGAATACGGCGTCACCGTGGTCCCGCTCCGGGTCCGCTACCCGCAGGGCGGTGAAAAGCAGCTGATCTACGCCGTCACCGGCCGCAAAGTCCCGCAGGCGATGCTCCCGATGGACGCCGGCTGCGTGGTCCAGAACGTCGGCACCGCCGCCGCCGTCAATGACGCGGTGCTCGAGGGCAAGCCGCTGATCGAACGGGTCACCACGGTGACCGGCAAACCGGTGGTCAGTCCCGGCAACTGGCTGGTCCGGATCGGCACTCCCATCGCCGAGCTGATCAAGCTCGCCGGCGGGGTCAAGAGTTCGCCCGGCAAAGTGATTCTCGGCGGCCCGATGATGGGCTTCGCCCAGAAGAGCCTGGAAGTCCCGGTGATGAAAAACACGTCGGGGGTTCTGCTGCTCGACCGCACCGAAGTGGTCCAGTTCACCTCGGAGCCGTGCATCCGCTGCGGCAAATGCATCGACAACTGTCCGATGAACCTCCTCTGCGGCATCATCGGCAGCTTCATCGAGAACGAAAAATTTGAAAAAGCCGAAGAGCTTCACGTGATGGACTGCCTCGAGTGCGGGGCCTGCGCCTACGATTGTCCGGCGCACCGCCCGCTGGTCCAGCACGTCCGCCGGGCCAAAGCGGAAATCCGCGCCCGCAAAGCCAGAGCGAACCAGAAATAAATCTATAAACTATAAAGAGCAATCATGAGCGAAACCAATAACGCTGAACTCAAAATGCCCAATCCGGAGGAGCTGATCGTCAGCGCCTCGCCGCATATCCACAGCCAGCAGGCCCGGATTTGGACGATCATGCTGTGGGTGTTGATCGCCCTGTTGCCGGCGGCCTTCGCCGGAGTCTGGTTTTTCGGACTTAACGCGCTGCGGGTGATGGTGCTTTGCATCCTCTTCGCGGTCGGCTTCGAAATGGCGTGGTGCAAGATCGAGGGCAAACCCATCGGCACAGTCAAGGACCTGAGCGCGGTAGTCACCGGACTGTTGCTGGCGATGAACCTCTCGGCCGGGGTGCCGTGGTGGGTCTGCCTGATCGGGTCCTGCATCGCGATCTGCCTGGGCAAACAGGTCTTCGGCGGGCTCGGCAGCAATCCCTTCAACCCGGCGCTGGTGGCCCGGGTGGCGCTGCTGATCGCCTTCCCCAAGATCATGACCAGCTGGGTTCCGACCCGGCAGATGCTCGCCGAAGCCAACAGTGAATTCTTCAGCCGCGAAGCGCTGAGCGCGATCCGCAGCGGCAACCTCGACGGCATCACCTGCGCCACCCCGCTCGGCTGGGCGCGCGAAGCTCACAATGTGGCGGCGACTGCCGACACCAGCGCGTGGGAAGCCGGGATGCAGAAATTCTTTCCGGTGGCCAATGGCGACGCGCTCTGGAACTCCTTCACCGGCAACATCGGCGGCTGCCTCGGCGAAACTTCGGCGCTGGCGCTGCTGATCGGCGGGGTGCTGCTGATCGCGCTCAGGATCATCAAGTGGCAGGTGCCGGTTTCGTTCATCGGCACGGTGGCGGTCTTCTCCGGCATCGTCAACTACTTCGCGCCGACGGTCACTCCGGAAGCGCTGTTCCACGTGCTCACCGGCGGGCTCTTTTTGGGCGCGTTCTTCATGGCCACCGACATGGTGACGTCTCCGATGACCACCAAGGGCGCGGTGATCTTCGGGATCGGATGCGGTCTCATCACCTGTCTGATCCGGATCTGGGGCGGCTACCCCGAGGGGGTCAGCTTCTCAATCCTGATCATGAATGCATTGGTCCCGCTGATCGACCGCTTCGCCAAAAAGATTCCGTTCGGGTACAAGGCGCTTGAGAAGGGAGAAGCGAAATGAAGCTCAAAGATACATCCAGTCCGGTCGTTCTGGGGATCTTCCTGGCCCTGGTCGGCGCGATCGCCGCGCTGATCCTGGCGATGTCGGACAACGTCACCCGCGAACCGATCAAGGCCAACAGCCGCAAAAATATGGTCAACGCGCTGCAGGACGTGCTGCCGCCCTTCGCCAACCAGCCCGACGGGCAAATCGTCACCGTCCAGTCCGAAGATCAGGTCGAAGTGAAATTCTACGCCGGTAAGGACCAGACCGGCAAAATCACCGGCATCGCCGCCGAAACCTTCTCCGGCAAGGGCTACGCCGGCAAGATCAAAGTGATGATCGGCTTCTTCCCCGATGGCAAGATCCGCTCGGTGCTGGTGACCGAGCAGAACGAAACCCCCGGCCTCGGCACGGTGGTCTGCCAGCGCAAAAACGTGGTGCGCATCGGCGACCTCGTCAACGGCAAAAAAGCCGAAGCCGGCCGGCCCAAAAATCCGATCCTCGACCAGTTCGCCGGCCACAGCGCCGCGCCGGATGACACCTGGAAACGGCCGTGGGCGGTCAAAAAGGACGGCGGCACGGTCGATTACATGACCGGCGCCACCATCACCAGCCGGGCGGTGACCGAAGCGGTCGACCGCGCCGCCGCGACCTTGATGGCGCAGCGGAACGAGATCATGCGGAACTTCAGCAACGGGAGCAACTGAATATGAGCCTCATCAATGAATTGACCAAAGGGATCTGGAAAGAAAACCCGGTCCTGGTGCTGACCCTCGGGATGTGCCCGACGCTGGCGGTGACGTCGAACGCCACCAACGGCATGTTCATGGGCGTGGCGGTGGTCTTCGTCTTGTTCTGCAGCAACGCGGTGATCTCGCTGATCCGCGACGTGGTTCCCAAGAAGATCCGCATTCCGGTCTACATCGTGGTGATCGCGACCTTCGTCACCGTGGTCGACCTGATGATGAAGGCCTACGCCCCCGAAGCGATCCAGAAAGCGCTCGGGATCTTCATCCCGCTGATCGTGGTCAACTGCATCGTGCTCGGCCGCGCCGAAGCTTTCGCCTGCAAAAACGGGGTGCTGAGTTCGTCGCTCGACGGGATCGGCATGGGCCTCGGTTTCCTGCTGGCGCTGGTGACGCTGGGCGGGGTGCGCGAGCTGCTGACCAGCGGTTCGCTCTTTGAAGTGAAACTGGTCTCGGCGTGGACAATCGACTGCCTGCTGCCCCCCTCGGCGGCGGGCGGGTTCGTCATTCTCGGTTGCTTCATGGCGGCGATGAACAAGCTCAACATGGTCAAAGCGGCCCGGCGCGGCGGCGTCTACGTCCCGCCGAAAAACCTCGACTGCCGGAGCTGCCAGATCTGTACGCTCCGCGACGAAGACTGAGCGACTCTCTCCTGATTCAGGGCTCCCGTTGTTTCGGGAGCCCTTTTTTTTATAAAAATCCCGGTAGAGATTCTACAAGAGAAAAGAGCCCGTCGAAAGCGGTTCCGATGCGTCCTTGATTTTTCTTCAAAAACTTGCACTCAAAAAGCGTCTTATTTTTTTCACAATCACTCTTTTTTTCGCCTTTTCATTTGCTGAAAACGCGATATAGTATTTCCCATGGCAGACAAAAATCACATCCGAAAATTTGCAAAATCGGAAAATAAGTCAATGATACAGCATTTTGGAGAGAAAGTCCGGTAAAAAAAACTGAAAAGACTCATTGCAGCAATAAGAAATGAGCACAGTTTCGCGTCTGATACAATAGCAAGTTGATAATATCCGGAGGGTGTGACCAAAGATGAGCAGAATTTACGGTTTGTTGGTGCTGGCGCTGCTGATTCCCCTGATCGCGGGTTTTTACTTCAGCGGCGGTTCAAAAACTCCGCCCGATGAAAGGGAAACGATGTCGCAGGAGGAAGAGCTGACCTGCCGCCGCACCATTCTCAAACAGCTCTCCGGCGTGGTCAAGGCGGTGGAAAGCGACCTCGTAATCACCCGCCACCTGGAAACCCGCTGCGCCGCCGACACCGCCGGCAAACTGGTCAAAATCACCCGGCACGAGGTAGTCGCCTCATTCAAAGGCTGCTTCCTGCCGGGCGATGTGATCGAATGGCGAAGCGCTTCCGGCGAAGATGAAAAAGCGACAGCGGTGATGGCGGTTTTCAGCTCCGAAGAACTCAACGCCGCTTATTTTATGGAACTCGCGATCAATCCGCAATCGGAATCTCCCGCTCCGGACCAGCCGAAGCGCCGCTTTATCGCGGAAACCTTCTCGCCGGCAACCCAGGCGGTCAAAGTCCCGTCGGAACGGGCCACCATCGCCTTTGACACCTTTTACGCGCTGAAGGAAGAAGCCAAGCTCTGCAATCCCTGACGGAGCCATATAGAGATGAAGAAATTTGCTCGAATCGTCCTGTTGATTATCATTATCTGCATCCCGGCCTGGGAGTCTTTTTCATACATCATTGATCGCGGAAAGCGGGAAGCCAGGGATCGGATGTACACCGAATCCGACAGCAGCAGCCTCAGCGCGGTCGCACTGGTGATCAAACAACACAACCGGAGCATCGATCCCTATCGGCTTTATCTCTCCGATGAAGTTGACATCAGGCACTTCATCTCCCAAAAGGATCGGGAATCACGCGAATTCGTCAATAAATGGCTGCAAAACAAGCACGATCAAAAAATCCCCGAAAACATCTTCAACACCTTGTGCGTGCTGAAAATCGATTACGACGCAAACCGAAACGAAGTCACCATCCGAAGTCAAGCCGTTCCCGGCCGGGTCAAAACAATAAGTCTCAAAACAGATTCGGCCAAGCCGAATTGAGGACGTAATTATGAATATGCTAAAGCTGACGGTCGCGTCCGGAGTTTTGATCGCAATCGCCTTTGTGATGGGAAGCTCGGCGGCCCCATCGCCCGACCGCAACCATGACGACTATCCTTTGGATTTCAAAATCTCGCAAAACGGAGTCATTTCTTTCTATGCCAATTACCCGGCCGGCGAGTCGATCCTCATCGCTGATTGCATGCTTGACGAAACATTGACCTGGGTACTGAGAGTAAGAGAGTTTCATTCGAAAAAAGGCAACAATGCGGAGCTTTTTTATCGGGCGTTAAGTGATTTCATTCCCAAAGTGGAGCGTTTTCTGGCCAGGCATTGCTACCGCAGCGCGCCGATCACGTTAATTCATTTCACATCAGCGGACATTGGACTTGACGTCCCAAAAGCAATTTCAGCATCAAAAGAACTGGAAACGATTGATCATTGGGGACAGGAGAGAATTGACGTGTCTCTTTTGCGCAAAAACCTATGGGCAAGTGGCATTAAAATGTTTTATCCTTATATTGAATATCGTTCGGAAGAAAACGATTTCATGATATCAATCTCGCGAATCGGCATTCAGGATACCTTATATCAAAAAGATGGCATTGTGCCTTGGTGAACCACGAGGTAACGCATGAAGTCATCAAAGCTTGAACTCGATCTCAATAAAAAACTCTCGATCACGCAAGTTGTCGTGATTTTGCTTATTGCAATGATCCTTGCCGGTATGATGTTCACCTTTGCAAACAAAGTCAGCTATGACCGCAGGAGGATTGCCGCCGTCAATATGCGGGGGCATTTGAAGCAGCTTTGCATCTATGCCGACGATTATTTGCGCACAAACGGCTCGCTGCCCTCCGAAAAAACGCTGCAGGCGCATGACCGGACGCTCCGCATCAACCACCCGGTTGAACTCACCTTGAAATATTATCCCGACCTCAAACGAAAAAATCAATATTTGCTTTTGCTGACCGATGAAAAAACCGGCCTGTCGGTGGCAAGCGAACCGTTTTAACCATCATTTCGGTCAAGCGGCATGGCGGGGACTCCCGGCGCGGCGCCTTGCCGGGAAGAGGCGCTTTGCCGAAACAATGCCGAGATAAGCGGCGAGCAGCCCCAGGATATTGGTTGCGCCGATGCAGCCGACGGCCGCGAGGAATTTTTCCGCGGCGAACAACTCGAGGACGTCGAGCGAGTAGGCAGAAAAGGTGGTGAATCCCCCCATGAAGCCGACCAGGCACACCGGTTCGTACCGGCTCCAGCGGCTGAGCCGGGTGCGGAAAATCACAAAGACGAATCCGGCGAGGAACGCCCCGAGGAGATTGACCCCGAGCGTGCCGACCGGAAGGTCACCGAAATGCGACGAGCAAAACAGCACCGTCCAATAGCGGCAAAGCGCCCCCGCCGCCCCCAGGGCGAGCACCATCAGCAACCGTTTCACCCGTTCCCGTCCTTTCTTTCCGCGTCAGCACCAATAGCCGCCGAGCGCCACCCCGGCGTAAACCGCGGCCATGCCGGTTGCATTCATGACGATGATATTCAACAAGCCTTTGGCGAATTTCCGGTGCATCAGCATCCGCATCGATTCCAAGGCGTAGGTCGAAAAGGTCGTAAAAGCGCCGATGAACCCGACCAGAACCAGCGGCAGAAACGTTTCGGCCTCGACAAGCTGCCGCCGGGCCGCCATGTAGATCAGCCCGGCCAGAAACGAGCCGAGCACATTGACCAGCAGCGTGCCATACGGAAAACCGGGAAAGCGGTGGTTGAGATAACGCATCGCGACAAAGCGGAAACCGGTTCCCAGCCCACCGCCCAAAGCGATCAAAAACAGAATTTTCATCGTCGCTTGTCTTCGCTCAAGGGAGTGCAATTTGAAATAGAAGTCATCAGCCGAATGCGCTTCGGACCGGCCGGTCCATGGGAGAACTTCATTCCCATTTTCATTACTATATCCGCCAAAAGGCCAAAAATCAAACCGTCGCCTCCCGCCGCAGGTTCAATTGATCGCGTAGCGCCGCCGGTAGGCGGTGGGGGTCATCCCGGAGAGCTCGCGGAAGCGGCGGCTGAAGTAAAAGGGATCGTCGAAGCCGAGATGTTTCGCAACTTTGGCGATCGCCGGTTCGCGGACCGAGAGGAGCTCGATCGCGCGGTGGTACCAGCGCTGGTCGAGATACTCTTTGGGCGACATCCCGGTCCGGGCCTGGAAGCAGCGCCGGAAGTAGTTTTCGCTCCAGTTGCAGTATTCCGCCATCTCGGCGACCGTCCAAGCGCGGCCGGACTGCTGGAGTTCCAGCAGCAAGCCGTTGATCCGGCCGGGGATGGCCCCCTCCTCCTCGGCGGCCCGCGAGAGGTCGAGCACCAGCGTCAGCAGCAACGCATGAGCTTCGAGCTGGTCCCTCAGCGTGGCCTTGCGCAACGCCCGGATCACCGGCAAGAGCCGCCGCTCCTTGCCGGCATGGATGATCCCGCTCCGCAATATTCCCGCGCGCAGCAAAGTCTGCGCCACCGGACCGTCAAAGCAGATCGAGTCCTCGGTGAAACGCTCGATCCGCCGTCCGTAACGATGGGGATAGCCCGGCGTCACCATAATCCAGTCGCCGACCCGGAGCGTGACCGGTTGGTCGCTCTTCGCGGGGTCAACCCACATCCCGTCGCCGCCGATGAGCTGGGCCACGCAGCAGTAGGGAAAGGTCCGGAACTTAAGCGGAGGCGGTACCCGCGAAGTGACGTTCTCGTAAAAGCTGAATATTTTGAGGCCGCACTTGGTCACCTCCCCGGCGATCGAGGAAGGGGTCGGCACCATCCGGATTTCACCGGCGTCAAGCGTTCTTTTTTCCATGATTCAGAGTGGAAAAATCCATTTCCTTTTGTGATCCGGCATTTAATGTAATCGTAAAGTGCAAGAATACAAACAACCATTCGACCAAAACCGGAGGGCGGATTTCCCCCGGTCGCCGAAATGCCGAAAGGGATCAAGATGCGCACGCCCGATTTTGAGCAGATTTTGCAGATCCTCCGCCGCGAAGAGCCCGACCGTCCGACCATTTTCGAATTCGCCCTCAACGACGAATTGATGGCAGGCGGCACCGGCAAGGCACCCGATTACCTCGACTTCGCCGGGCGGGCGAAGGCTTTCGCCCGGCTCGGCTACGACTATGCCACCGTCGGCTTTGGCAAATTTTTCGAAATCAAAGCCCCCGAGCGGCAGGCGAGTTACTCCGCCAACGACACCGTAACCATCCCCGACCGGGCAAGTTTCGCGGCGTATCGCTGGCCGGATCCCGATCAGCTTCCCTATCAATGGCTCGATGAAGCCGCGGGATCGCTCGCCGCCAACCAGAAATGGATTCCGGTCGGCCCCGGCGGGGTGCTGGAGAATGTTTTGGCGCTGATGGGCTTCGACAATCTCTGCTTCGCCCTCGCCGACGATCCGGAACTGGTGAAGAACATCGCCGACGAAGTCGGTTCGCGCCTGCTCCGCTACTATCAACGGGTGCTCGAATTCGACTCAGTCGGGGCCTGTTTCGTCAACGACGACTGGGGCTTCTGTTCGCAGCCGATGCTGCCCCCGGACGCGATGCGCGCGTTGATCGTGCCCTGGCACCGCCAAGTAGTTGAGTGCATCCATGCCGCCGACCGCCCGGCGATCCTCCACTCCTGCGGCAACCTCGAGCTGCTGATGGAGGACATCATCACCGTCTGCAAGTTCGACGGCAAACACTCGTTTGAAGACAAAATCCTGCCGGTCGAGCAAGCCTACGAACAATTCCACGACCGCATCGCGATCATGGGCGGGATCGACCTCGACTTTCTCTGCCGCTCGACCCCGGAAGCGGTATATTTGAGGTCAAAAGAGATGCTGGAGCGGAGCCGGGGCCGCGGCGGCTTCGCCCTCGGCTCGGGCAACAGCATTCCCTACTACGTTCCCGCCGTGAACTACCATGCGATGTGCCGCGCCGCCCTCGATTAACCCTCAAACAAGGAGTTTATGATGAAAAAGTTCAGTTGGAAACCGCAAGAAATCGAACCCCATCTCGCCGTCATGCTGACCACGCTGGCGGAAGCGGGGTATCCCCTCGCCGCCGATGGCAAGGGCCAGAAACTCACCTTTCAATCATTGCCCGAACCGGGCGCGCTCGAAGTCCGCCGCACCGCCGATGGTTTTGCGATCAGCTACGGCTCGTTGGCGGCGGCCGGACGCGGCGTCGGCGCGGTGCTGGCGGGGCTGGAGGTCTGCGAATCGACCCCGTTCCGCTTGCTCGGGATCATGCTCGACTGCTCGCGCAACAAAGTTTTCAAGCTCGATTACCTCAAAAGCTACCTCGCAAAAATCGCACTGATGGGCCAGAATACGGTGATGCTCTACACCGAGGACACCTATCAGATTGAGGACGAACCCTTTTTCGGCTATCTGCGGGGCGCTTATACCCTCGCCGAACTCCGGGAGCTCGACGCCTACGCCGCCAAGCTCGGGATTGAGCTCATCGGCTGCATCCAGACCCTCGGCCACCTCGCCCAGATCCTGCAATGGCGCACCGCCTTTGCCGCCGTCACCGATACCGCCAGCGTGCTGCTGGTCGATGAGGAAAAAACCTATGACCTTATCGCCAAAATGCTGGATTTCTGGAGCCGGGCGCTCAAAAGCCGCCGCATCCACATCGGGATGGACGAAACCCACGACCTCGGGCGCGGCAAGTTTCTCGACCGTTTCGGCTATGTTGACGGTTTTGAGCTCTTCAACCGCCATCTCGCCCGGGTCAATGACCTCTGCGGCCGGGCGGGCTATCAACGCCCCACCATCTGGAGCGACATGTACTTCCGGCTCAGCAACCCCGAGCAGGACTACTACGACGACCGCAACCCGATCCCGGCGGCGGTCAAGGCCAAAATCCCGGCCAACGTCCAGCTCTGCTACTGGGACTACTATCACCGCGACGAAGCCTTTTACGACCGCTACCTCGGTCATCACGAGGCGCTCTGCCATGAGCCGATGATGGGCTCCGGGGTCTGGACCTGGGGCAAGCTCTGGTACGACCACGCCATCACCGCCGCCACGGTTACCCCGTGCATCGCCGCCTGCCGCAAACACCGGACCGCGGAACTCCTCTTCACTATGTGGGGCGACGGCGGCGGCTTCTGCCAGTACGGTTCGGCGCTGGCCGGACTGCAATACGCGAGCGACCTCGCCTACGGCGCCGATCCGGCCGGAACCGCCGCCCGCTTCGCGGCGATCACCGGACAGGATTACGAGCTCACCTTGCGCGCCGGGGCGATGGAGTGGCCGCGGGTTCTCGGCAAGGAAAAAGAGGTCCATGGCGACATGGCCAACCGGCTGTGGGACGACCCCTTGCTGGCGATCCAGCAGCGCGGCATGGCGGCGGCCGATCCCGGCGATGCGGCCGAACGCGCCGCCCTCGCCCGCAAACTCGCCGCCGAACTCGCCGGAGCGGCCAAGCGCAACCTCGAATTCCGGTGTCAGCACGCCGCGCTTCAATTCCTCGCCAGCAAGCTCGAATTCCGCACCGAGCTGGAAAAGGCCTACGCCGCCCGCGACCGGGCGAAACTGGAGCTTCTGCACGGTGAAATCGATGCGCTGGTCGCCGGGGTGGAGGCCTTCGACCGCGCGTTCCGGGCAAGCTGGCACGCCTGCGCCAAGCCCTTCGGGCTCGAGGTGATCCAGCGGCGCAACGCCGGACTGGCCGCCCGCTTCGGCGAGTTGAAATTGCGGCTGGAGGAATTGCTGGCGGGGAAAATCGACCGCATCGAAGAACTCGACGCCTCGCTCGGTGCCGCCCCGCTCTTCTACAGCCACCGCCCCGGCTTCACCGGTTCGGTGATCGGGTAAGTTCCTCCATCGCGGCGCGGGCGGCGGCGACGTCGTCCGCGCTGGCGTGGATGATCTCGGCGACGCGATGGTAGCCGAGGAGCGGGACGAAGTGGGTCGCAAAAGCGTAGGAGCCGTCAAGCAGCTCGGCGCAGCGCTCGGGACAAGCTTCGAGAGTCTCGATGCCGCGTTCGCGGAAGATACGGACGGCGGCGAGCAACAGCGACAAACTCTCCAGCAGCGAATCGGCGATCAGGGGAAGGAACGCATTGAGCTCAAATTCCCCCGCCGCCGCCGCCATGGTGATGGCGCCGTCATTGGCGATCACCCGGAACGCCGCCTGGGTCGCCATCTCCGGAATCACCGGATTGACCTTGCCGGGCATGATGGTGCTGCCGGCCTGAAGTTCGGCCAGCCGGATTTCGCCGAGTCCGCCCTTCGGACCCGAATTCATCCGGCGAAGGTCGCCGGAAATTTTGCAGAGGTTGACCGCGAGCGTCTTCAAAAGGCCCGAGACTTCGACGAAAACGTCGTTGTTCTGGGTGAGATCAATCGGATATTCGGCGCGGGCCAGCCCGATCCCGGTCTGTTCGCGCAAGAGCTCGGTAACCCGGAAGACATACTTTTTGTCGGCATTGGTCCCGGTGCCGACCGCGGTGCCGCCGAGGTTGATCTGGCGGAGCCGCTCCTCGACTTTGTAGAGCCGCCAGCGGTCGCGGCCGATCGCCTGGGCGAAAGCGCCGAACTCCTCGCCGAGGGTGATCGGCACCGCGTCCATCCACTCGGTCCGTCCGAGTTTGGCGACGGCGGCGAAGTCGTTTTCCTTTTGCTGCAAACTCTCCTGGAGTTTGGCGCATTCGTCGCTCAAACGCCGCAGCAGCCGGATCGATGCGATGCGGAGCGCGGTGGGGTAGACGTCGTTGGTGGACTGGCCGCGGTTGACCATGTCGAGGGGATCGATCCGCTGATAATTGCCCGGCTGGTCACCGAGGATTTGAAGCGCCAGATTGGCGATGACTTCATTGACGTTCATATGGAGCGAAGTCCCCGCCCCGCCCTGAAGCGCGTCGACCGGGAAAGCGTCGCGCGCCTCGCCCGCCGCGATACGGTCGCAGGCCGCCGCCGCCGCTTCCCAGAGCGGACACCGGGCCGGATCGGTTTCGAGGTCGCGATAAGCGGTCATCGCCGCCTTTTTGACCGCGGCCATGGCGAGGATCAGCTCGGAATGGACCGGGCGGAACCCGAGTTCGAAGTTGCGCGCCGCCCGCGCGGTCTGGATGCCGTAGAGGCAATCGACCGGCAGCTCAAGCGCGCCGAGAGAGTCGTGTTCGGTCCGGGTGGCGGTCATCTTACTCCTCCAGCAGCGCCAGCAATTCGGGAAACGGCTGGAGCGTGCGTTTGAGAATCCCCTGCATATAGGCGATCGCAATGCCGTAATTGGTCATCGGAATTCGCTGTTCATCGGCGATGCGGCGGCGGTAGCGCATTTCGCGCTCGTTAAGCATGCACCCGCCGCAGTGGACGATCAGCCGGTACGGCGCAAGGTCGGTGGGGAAATCGACTCCGGAAGCGAATTCAAAAATCGGCTCGACGCCGGTGTACTGGCGGATCCAGCGCGGCAGCTTGACCGTGCCGATGTCGTCGCACTGGCGGTGATGGGTGCACCCCTCGACAATCAGAATGCGGTCGCCGGCCCGGACCGCGTCGAGCATCGCCGCCCCCTCGACCGCCGGGGCCAGCACTCCTTTGTAGCGCGCCATCAAGATCGAGAACGAAGTGAGCCAGACGTCCGGCGGAGTGTCGGCAGCGGCTTTGGCGAAGACCTGACTGTCGGTAATCACCATTTTCGGCTTTTTGCCGAGGGTGGCGAGGACGTCGCGCAGTTCGTGCTCCTTGACCACGATCGCGGCGGCGTCGGCCTCGAGGAGGTCGCGGATGGTCTGCTGCTGGGGGAGGATCAGCCGCCCCTTGGGCGCGGCCTTGTCGATCGGGGTCACCAGAACCACAAAGTCGGAGGGCGAAACCAGGTCGCCGACGATGCGGAGTTTGGAGTCCTCGGTCGAACCGAGTTCGCCGATCCGTTTTTTGAGTTCCTCGATCCCGGCTCTGGTGACCGAGCTGACATAGAGCGAACCCGCTTCGGGCCGGGCGGGAATTTCCGGCAGCAGATCGGCTTTGTTGTAGACGATCAAATGATTGACGTTTTTGCGGTGAAATTCGGCGAGGAGTTCGCGGTCGGCGGCGGCGAGGCCGATGGTGGCGTCCACCACCAGCAGCGCGACGTCGATGCGGTTGAGCACCTGCCGGGTTTTGGCGACCCGCTTGGCGCCGAGTTCGCCCTCGTCATCGATGCCGGGGGTGTCGACGATCACCACCGGCCCGAGGGGCAGCAGCTCCATCGCTTTGGAAACCGGATCGGTGGTGGTGCCCTTGACTTCCGAAACGATGGCGAGTTCCTGGCCGGTCACCGCGTTGACCACGCTCGACTTGCCGGCATTCCGCCGCCCGAAAAAACCGATATGCACCCGGTTCGCCGCCGGAACCGCATTGAGATCAGACATAACAACTCCTCCATCAAATGTCAATGCGATACCATAGCACCGCCGGCAGGGGAATGCAATCCAAATCCCCCGAATCGATCAAGGCGATTCCGCCGGAACCGGCTCCATCTTGAGCAGCTTTTCCGGCATCGGCCGGCTCAGCACCACGGTCTCGACCGGGCTTTTGCCGTCGCCGGAGTAGAGATCGGCGATCACCGCGTCATCGGTGAGCTTGAGCACCACACATCCCCAGCCGGACCAGGCTTCGAGGAAACGGACCGGCTTATACTCTTCGCGGAACGCCGGGAGGTCTTTCGGGAGAAGCCCCTTCCCGATCGCGGCCGCCCCGGCGGCGCGGAGGATGAAAGCGGGGGAGCCTGCTTCCTTGGCCATACCGGAAGAGGTCAATTGAATGAGGCGCCCCTTTGCCGATTTCCACTCGACGATGGCGGGGGTATGGGTGTGGGCGGAGAAGATATAGGCATTGTATGTGGCCAGCATGTCGAGCAGTTTGCGGCGGTTTTCCGGCTGGATATTGGCTTTGGGCGCGAGGCCCGCGCTGCCCGGCGTGTAGTTGTAGCAGACGTTGGCGCCGGGACAAGGCAGGATCGGAATATGGGTGAAGACCAGCAGGCGTTTGAAACCGGGATTCCGGTCGATCTCGGCTTGTATCCGCTCCAGCTCGGGGTTGACGGAATCGATGAAGAGCAGCAGGTCGCCGCCGACGCGGACGGCATAGTTCATATCTTGCGGTGCCTCGGCGGGTTTGATTTTTTCCGCGAGAATCGGCAGCACCAATGACTTGTAGGCGGCATCGTACCCCTCGGGACCGAGCGAGCGGATGTCGTGGTTGCCCTTGACCAGCAGCAGCGGCGTCTTGCCGAAGTGGGTCGAAACCGCGGCCAGCGCGTCGCGAAGCATGTCGAGCTGCAGAGCCTCCGAAGCGGCATCGCCCTGGACGATATCGCCGAGCTGGATGACATAGCGGGTACGGGGCGAGACCAGGCTTCCGGCGGCCTTGAGTTCCGCGGGAATATTCTTTTTCCAAATTTTGGCGTTTCTTGCGAACTCCTGCTGCCGGGAGGCTTTGATATCGGTGGCGCCGCTGCGATATCGGGCCCCGTCGTAGTGGAGGTCGCCGAGGAGAATCAGTTCGTAATCCGCCGCCAGGAGCAGCAGCGAGAACGCGGCGAGAAAAAGCGCAAGCAACCGTTTCATCCGTCATCCTTTCGAATTCAATCCGCCGCGATTCGGGCCGGAACATGATTATCTTGGAACAATACCATCTCCCGCGCTTTTTTGCAACTGAATTCCGAATGAAAAAAGATTTGATTTGCATTTGCTTTCCCGGAACCGGCCATATATACTCTATTCAAAGCCAATTGAAAAAGGCCTGCGGCAACAGCTTCGAGAATCGAAAGAAAGAAATGGACATTCGCTTTACCGTACAGCTGAACGAGGACGGGATTCGGGAGGGGATCAGGCTCTATTATATGTGCCATTTCCGGGTGTTCCGTTATTACCTGATCGATTTGGCATTGGCGTTCGTGGTTTTGGTGGGAGAGCCGGGGGAACTTTGTGTAAATGCGATTGCGGGAGTGCTCCTGGTGCTGTTTCTCGGCTGGGGATACCTCGCTCGGACCTTCGATGATTACTGGAAAGATTGCCGAAAAAACTTTATGGCGGCAAAGCTTTTCGGGCGTCCGGCGAACTGCCGCATCACCGATGAGTATATCGAAACGGAAATCGACGACGAAGCCCTCAAATGCGTCCTCCGTAACGAAGTCGCCGCGTTTTATTGCCGTCACGACGTCCTCATGCTGTTCGACAAGAATAACGCCCTGCTTTGCGCTTTTTCCCGGAGTGCCCTCCCCCGAAGCGAAGACTTCGATCAATTCGCCGCCCTTTTCCGCAACGGCGACTACCAAGACCGCAGCAAATTCCCGGTGACCAAAGCCCTGCTCCCGTGGAGCATCGGCGCGGCGCTGCTGGTAATCGGCTGGCGGTTGCTTTAACCTCCTTTTTTGCGGAAAGATCTTTGACTTCCGGGGTGTCCGATGCTATCTTTTGGCGTCTTGACTTTCGGCAACTCATTCGAGGAGAAAAGTGCGATGGACCGGAAAACGAATTTGCCGGCTTATCAGAAGATGGGTAACGCCATTGCCTGCGGGCGTTCGCTCGCGGAGCAGATCGAGGATATCGACCGGTACGGCGGGCACGGGTGTGTCAGCACTCTACGCAACGCCACCCTTGCCGCCCACGGCATCCCCAAGGCCAAAGAACACGCCGCCAACTGCGTCATCTTCGGCTGTTACCGTCCGTTCAACACGCCGTTCTTCCTTCGCGACTGCGTGCGGCTGCTGGAGCTGCTCAAGATTGACTACACCTATCTCGACCGGGAATATTGCTGCGGCGCGCCGCTCCTGATGGCCGCCGACGACACCCGGTACCAGGCCGCCCGGGACGCCGCCAAATCGTTTATCGGCCGCAACCTCGAAGCCGCCCGGCAAAAGGGAGCCCAACTGACGGCTTACGGTTGCAATGCCTGCGCCCACGCGGCACGCGACGCCTTCCCGCAGGAAGCGGAGCGGAATATCTACATCCTCGACCTGATCCTCGACCATCTGGCGGATCGCCCGCTCAAAATAAAGCCGGTCACGGTCGGCTACTTCGAGGGCTGCCATGCCTTTGTCCGCACCAATTATCCCGGCGGGGAAATCGACTTCGCAAGATACCGCCGTCTGCTTGACCGGATCGAGGGCTTGACCGTGGTCGACCTGCCGGTCAAAATGTGCTGCAAAAGTTCGGCCCGGGCGATCATCGACAGCGCCGCCGGTTTGCAGCTCGAAAAACTGCTGGTTTGCTGCAGCGGATGCTTTTTCCCGCTCTCCCAGGCGGCGGCCGGACGTTTGAGCGTGCTCGCGCTCCCCGAGCTCCTGCTGCAGGCGCTCGCCGAACCGTGATCGAAATTATCCGGTGAGCCGCGAAAAACGGCGATTGAAGTCGGTTGAATCCATACGCATGGAAGGCCGGTCGCGATCGCCGGCAGCCAATCCGGCAACGCCTTTGGGAAAAAGCCGCGACGACCTGCCGCAACCGGAGCCGATCTTCCCGAAGCGATCAGGCGAAAGGATCGCACTCGGGGTCGGGGTTGCGGCAGTATTCGAGCGAAGTCGCCACTTGCTGTGCGGTACTTTCGCCGAAGTTACCGGCGAGGAAGCCGAGCGCCATGTCGATCCCGGCGCTGACTCCGGATGAAGTATAAAACTTGCCGTCGGCCACCCATCGCGCCCGCCGTTTCCAGCGGACCCGGGGGCCCTGTTGGATCACCCAGTCCCAGGCGATTTTGTTGCTCGTCGCCTCGATGCCGTCGAGAAGGCCGGTGCGGGCGAGCAGCGCCGAGCCGGTGCAGACGCAGAGGACTTTTTCGCTCCGCTCCGCCAGTCGCTTCAATTCGGCGAGAAAAACCGGGTCATCGACCAGCTTGCGGGTGCCGAAGCCGCCGGGGAGCAGCAGGATATCAAAGCCCTCAATCGCCGCAACCGGCCGGGTGTTGATCCGCATCGCCGCCGAGCCCTTGACTTCGCCGCCGGCAAACGAGAAATAGTCGAGCTCGAAGCGATCGCTCATGCGCCCGAACACCTCCGCCGGGCCGAGCGCGTCGAGCACGGTGAAGTCATCAAAGAGAAGAATATTGATCTTTTTCATACCTTCCCCTTGGCTGCCGGACTGGGTTTGCTCATGAAGAGCATCAAGAGTCCGCCCGACTTTTTTTGGGCGATCACCGCATAGCCGAGCTGGCGGTAGAGGTTGCAGCTCTCGGGAGTGTCGGCGCTGGTGAAGAGGACGTAGCCCGCGGTGTGGGCGAAGCGTTTCTCGATCGCCTCCATCAGCGCCCGGCCGATGCCCTTTCTCTGGAATTCGGGATCGACCACCAGCTTTCCGATCCGGCAGAAGTTGTTGTCATCGATCACGCAACGCACCGAACCGATGATCCGGCCGTCTTCAGCGTGGCATTTGAGGATGGTGCCGGTCGCGAATTCGGCGGCGATTTCCGCTTCGGTCTGAAAAAGCGGCGGCAGATCGAAGCGATGCAATTGCTCGGCGACTCTGGTAAACGCTTTTTTCTGTAAAGTTAGAATTTCGGCAAGATCGCTTTTTTTTGCTTCTTCGATCACGATTTTCATCTTCCCCCCTTTCCCGATCAGCAACAAAAAAATATTCCGCCGTTGAAAATACTCCATGATATGCTATTTTACAAATGAAGATGCCGAATGAAGTTTTTTACAGGAACTCAATTCCGACCTTGAGGCAGTTTCATCACATCGACCTGCTGCTACCCGCACTTTGTCCGACGACCGTCCTGCCGGTCTCCGGCGGCTTCGCCTTTTGCGGCGCGCGCAATTCCCGCCATGCCTCAAATCCGATTCCGGACGGGGGGATGCGGCGATGGCGTTGAAGTCTTCCCCACTTTCATTTTCCCAGGAATTTCCCCGGCGCATCACGGTGCTGCGGTTTCCGCTTCTGTTGCTGATCATCGCCATCCACGCCGGCCACGGTTCGCAATTGCCGGAACTGGGACCGGACTCCTTTTTCAACAGCGCCTTCTGGCGGCTTTTCCCGCATAGCGCGGTGCCGTTTTTCTTTCTCATCTCCGGCGTATTCATCACGCTCAAGCTGGGAGACACGGAGCCGCTTTCATGTCGCAATTTCTTCCGGCAGAGATTCTTTTCGCTGCTGATTCCTTATGTTCTTTGGAACCTCATCATGGCGCTGCCGCACCTGATCCTGCCGCTGCTGTTCCGTCATTCATCGCTGCTGCCGGAAACCAAATTCCCGAAGCATGAATTGTTGGATGTCCTGCTCCGGATCTACGGCCTCAACGACAATCCGCCGATCGACGTCCCGCTGTGGTATATCCGCAATTTGCTGCTGTTCTGCATGCTGGCGCCGCTCCTGGTCACCCCGCTGCGCAAACTCCCGGTGTGGGCAACACTGCTGATCGCGCTGGCGCTCGATCTCTTTCATCCGGTCTCGGGCTCAAGCTATTTTATCCTCGGCATGATGCTCGGACTGCGCAAACCTGAGCTTAGCTGGATCGACCACGGCTGCCTGCTGTGGATGGGGCTGGCCGCGGCTTTGCCGTGGCTGACGCCACTGGTTTCGCAATACCGATTTGCCTCCATCCAGGGCGACGGTCTGTTGTGGACGTTTTTCTGCTTCTTTTCGGCACTGTTTTTCTTCGCCGCGGGCGGATGGCTGCTGCGGACCGGACGCTTCACGCTCTCCTGGCTGATCCGTTTCGGCGGCGGAACGTTCTTCGCCTACTGTCTCCATGCTCCGGTGGCGACCACGCTGACCCGGCTATTCATCCGCCTGACCGGGAATCGGGTTTCGCCGGTCTGGCTCTTCTGGCTCAACGTCGCGCTGACCACGTTTTTGTGTTACCTGACTTACGTCACGCTCAGGCGCTTTGCACCGTCACTTTTCGCCATGCTCAACGGCCACCGCCACTGCCGCCGGACGCTTGAATCGGATTTGCCCGCAACGCCGCGCCCATGAAGGTTGCCCCCCCGCCGGAGACCGCCCGCATCCGGACATTCGGATCACGCTGCGCCACGGCGGGTATCGCAAAAGAACAGTAGCCGCCGCTTCCCGAGAAAAGTCTTTTTGAGCCGGTATTCTGGATCAGATAATTTCGAGGCCGTTGCGGTCCGGCAATGCCGGAAACGGCGCGTGGGGCTCGCTCTGATACCAGTAGGCGACCGCCGAGATGTCGTCCTGAAGCGGCAGGTAACGCCACTCGCCGCGCCAGCCGATCGCCTGGATCGTTGCTTTGAATTTGCGTTCGAAGTAGACCGGGTCGGGCAGATGAAAGCGGTACATGCTGTGGCGCGCCCCGGTCTTGTTCTCGGGGCCGAAGGGATAGCCGAAAAAGGGCGCGCTGAAGGTGGCGTTGAA
>CAZRFG010000014.1:0-23475 GCA_964599205.1 uncultured Victivallaceae bacterium | reverse complement strand
CGCCGCCGAACTGACGCCCGACGAAGTGAAGGGCTTCCGCGCCGTCGAGAGCCACCTCGACGAAGACTTCCTCGGCGAAAATCCGCTGCCCCTCACCGCCGCCAAGGCGCAGCCGGTGCTGGAGAAACTCCGCAAAGACTTCGCCGCCACCCGGATCGCGGAAGACGCCGAGGGCCGGATCAGCGGCCGGCCGATTCATTTCACCATCAATTCGCGCATCTACAAAGACGTGCGCGACGGCGAGAAATACAAGGCCGACTTCATCTACGCCCGCGACTACGGCGCGCTGATGCTGCGTTTGGCCCAGACCTGGCGCAATTCCACCGACCCCGCGGTCAAGGCCGAGGTCGGCAAATATTATTTGCTGATGGTCAAACACCTGTTTGACCAGGGCTACGTCTACGGCAGCAATATGGGCGGGCGGATGATCGCCGGGTACAGCACCCGCGAGCTTTTCGGCTCGCTCCTGCTGATGCGCGACTTCCTCGCCGAAAACGGCATGCGTGAAGAGCTCTTCCGGATGGGCCTGTGGCACTTCGACCTCAATATGATGCTGGACGACAAGTATTTCCTGCTGCCCAACGCCGATTACCTCAACATCAACTTGCGATCGGTGCTGATCGCGGTTTTGATGCTCCCCGATTCGCCGGAGAAAGCGGCGCGCCTCTGCGCCTTCAGCAAATTCGCCTCGCGCAACATCGGCTGGGAAACCCCCGGCTGGATGGGCGGCTTCAAGCCCGACGGCACCGCCTTTCACCACTGGGGCCACTATCCCGCCTATATTTTCGGCGCGATGGGCGGCGCTTCGGCGATGGTCTATTATCTTTCCGGCACCCCCTACGCGATCGCGCCGGACGCGGTCACGACGCTCAAGTGCGCGGTCAACGCCGCCGATGTCTACATCAACGGCAACACCGCGATCGCGCTCCATGGCCGCAACCCCTACCGCAGCCTCCCGGCGGCGATCGTCCCCGCCTGCGCCAAACCGCTGGCCAAGGCGGGCGACCGCGAAATGGCGGCGCTCTACAAGCGCACCGGCGGCCCCCGCGCCGCCGCCGACAAACGCTTCGCCGACGTCGCCCCGGCCCCGGCTCCCGAGGGGCACTGGAGCTTCAACTACGGCGGCTTCGGCATCCACCGCCTCGACGGCAAGATGGTGACGCTCAAGACCCACAACCACTACATCTGGGCGTACGAAACCTACACCGGCGAAAACCGCTTCGGCCGTTATTTGAGCAACGGCACCGTCGAAATCACCCCCGCCGCCGGACCGGAAGCGGCCGGCCATGTCGCCGAGGGCTGGGACTGGAACCGGCTGCCGGGGGCGACCGCGCTCTACCGGCCGTGGGACTTGCTCAACGCGCCGCCGGAGAAACGGATCGACATGCCGACCATCGTCGGCAACCGGGTCAACGGCTTGAGCAACCTCGAGAACCGCTGCGGCATGATGGGGACCATCCTCGCCGAGCGCAACGAACCGCCGCGCTTCGACCCGAGCTTCAAGGCGGTCAAGAGCGTCTTCGCCTTCGGCCCCCGGATCATCTGCCTCGGCAACTCGATCGCTTCGGAGTCGCCCTATCCGGTCGAAACCACCCTCTTCCAGTACGAGACCAAGTCGAAAAAACGTCCGGTCTTCGTCAACAGTCCGAAGCCGGAACTCGGCGAGGTCAAAACCGAACTCGCCGCCCCCTGCTTCGCCGCCGATGCCGACGACAATGTCTATTTCGTCCTCGGCGACGGCAACCGATTCGAAATCCGCCGCGGCCTCCAGGAGTCGCGCGACAAATCGACCATGGCCCCCAATTCCGGCGAATTCGCGGTCGGCTGGATCGACCACGGCGTCAAACCCGCCGGCGCGGCCTATGAGTATTTGATCATGCTCGGGATGAAACCGGCCAAGGCCCCCGACTATCTTGCCAAGCTCAAAACCGACAAACCCTACCGGATTCTCCGCCGGGATGACCAGGTCCACGCGGTCGAGGATCGCCCCACCGGTGTGACCGCGGCGATCTTCTTCGCGGCGCAGCCGAAGCTCGACTGGGAACTCCTCAAAAAGGTGGACCAGCCCGCCTACGTGATGTACCGCTTCCGCGAGGACGGCAAGCTCGCGCTGAGCTTGAACACCCCCGATCTCGCCGGCTTCATCCGCGGTGACGGCTACTGCGACCTGCCGCCCGTCACCCAGGACGCCGCCGCCGAAAACGCCGACCGCAAAGTGACCGTCGTGCTCGCCGGCAAATGGCAGCTCGCCGCCCCGGTCCCCGGGGTCGAACTTGCCGCCGCCGGCAAAGACACCGCGATCACCGGTAGTTTCCGCCACGGCATCGCCAAACAGCTGCTGTTGCAGCGGGTGCTCTGAATCGACAGAAAAAAATCGCCGTCCCGCTTGACATTTCGGAGAGTGCGTCCTATTATACATCGGGAATGCAAAGAAAATGCGGGAAGGGGTTTTATGAACCGCACCGTCCAGCGGAGCGCGCTGCTCGCCGAATTGCAGCAGAGCGGCGTTCATCTGACCGCCGCTCAACTGTATTCGCGGCTGCGCGGCAAAGTGCCGCAGATCAGCCTGGGGACGGTCTACCGCAATCTGGAGGAACTCGCGGAGCACGGGGTGATCGGTAAACTCGAACTTGCCGGACGCCCGAAGTGTTTCGAAGCGCGAACCGGCGGCCACTTTCACTGCCGCTGCCGGGACTGCGGGGCGCTGTTCGACCTCTCCGAGGAGGCGGCCGCCGAGCTGGCGCATTTTTTCGCCGGCTTCCTTCCGGCGCACGGCTGCGATGCGGCCAGAATTGAATTCGACGGTTGCTGTCGGAACTGCCTCGGGCAGTGCGACGCATCCGGTTACGGCAATCAAAATCAGAAAAGAGGTCCATCATGAAAGAAAAGCTCCAAATCCTCAAATGCATGGTCTGCGGCTTGACTCTCGAAGTCGTCGGCAAAGGCGGCGGCGAACCGGTCTGCTGCGGCGAAAAAATGCATCTGATGACTGCCAATACCAGCGACGGCGCCAGCGAAAAACACGTCCCGGTGATCTCCGGCGACGCCCACGGCGTCCACGTCAAAGTCGGTTCGCTGCCGCACCCGATGGCCGAAGACCACTACATCGAGTGGATCGAAGTCGTCAACGGCCCCTACGTCAACCGCAAGTTCCTCGCCCCCGGCGACGCCCCGGAAGCGAAGTTCTACGTGCCGCTGACCGACAAACTGATCGTCCGCGCCTATTGCAACAAGCACGGACTCTGGAAGAAATAAGCAATTCGAGGACAATTCGCTTTTTCCCTCAAAGGAAGATTTGCTTTTTCCGCCGCCCGGCAATATAGTACCGGCGGCGGGAATTTTTTTCCCGAAGGTTTGATGAGGCAAACTCCGAACCGGCGCAAACAGTTGAGACGCGGCCCGGAACGGCCTCCATATTGAGAGGGTACAAGCAATGAGTGAATTTTTTAAAGCCGTACAGATTTCCGAACGCGTTTACTGGGTCGGCGCGGTCGATTGGAACGTCCGTAATTTCCACGGTTACACCACCGAACGCGGCACCACCTACAACGCCTATTTGATCCTCGACGACAAAGTCACCCTGATCGATACCGTCAAAGCGCCGTTTTTCGACGAACTGATGGCCCGCATCCGCTCGGTGATCGATCCGGCCAAAATCGACTACATCGTCTCCAACCACGCCGAAATGGACCACTCCGGCGCGCTGCCGATGGTGATCGACGCGGTCAAGCCCGAGAAGGTCTTCGCCTCGGTGATCGGGGAGAAGAACCTCAAAGCCCACTTCGGCGACAACCTGGCGATCACCCCGGTCAAAACCGGCGACACCCTGCCGCTCGGCAAGGAGACCATCCACTTTGTCGAGACCAAGATGCTCCACTGGCCGGACAGCATGATCAGTTATCTGGAAGAGAGCAAAATCCTGTTTTCGCAGGACGCCTTCGGCATGCACCTCGCCGGGAGCAAGCCTTACATCGATCAGTACAGCCGCTTCGTTACCGAGCACGAGGCCAAGAAGTATTTCGCCAACATCCTGCTGCACCTCTCGGGCCGGATCCTCGAGCTGCTCGACGCCCTGCCGTCGCTCAAGCTCGACATCAAAATGATCGCCCCCGACCACGGCCCGCTCTTCCGCAAAGAGGAGGATATCGCGTGGATTCTCCAGCTCTACCGCGAGGCGGCGGAGCAGAAGATGAAGCCGCGGGCGCTGGTGCTCTACGCCACCATGTGGGATTCGACCGAGAAGCTCGCGCGTTCGCTGGCCGACGGGCTCGCCCACGGCGGAATCGAAGTCGAGCTCTCGTCGCTCGCCGCCATGGAGCGCAGCGCGATGATCACCGAGGTGCTCGACTCCGGCATCGTCGCCATCGGCACCCCCACCATGAACAACCAGATGTATCCGGCGATGGCCGACATCATCACCTATCTCAAGGGGCTCAAGCCGCGCAATCACCTCGGTTTCGCCTTCGGCTCCTACGGCTGGAGCGGCGAAGGGGCAAAACTGGTTCATGCGGCGCTGACCGAGATCGGCTTCGAAATGCCCTTTGAGCCGCAGAACGTCAAGTACGTACCCACTGTCGCCGACCTGGAAAAAACCTACCAGACCGGCGTCGAGCTGGCCAAACAGCTGCTCGCCAAAACCAAGTGAATATCCGGTTTGCCGGAATCATAACAAACCAAACAGGGAGGAGTCAAAATGAAAAAGTATGTCTGCAACATTTGCGGTTATGTCTACGATCCGGCCAAAGGCGATCCTGAATCCGGGATCAAGCCGGGCGTGGCGTTTGAAGATCTGCCGGCCGACTGGGTCTGCCCCGAGTGCGGCGTCGGCAAAGATGAATTTTCGCCCGAAAGCTGAGCGAAGAACCAGGCGCTTTGCCGGGACAGCCCCGGCAAAGCGCTCGCGGGAAAGAAGAAACTATGAAGTCTCTTAGACTGGCCTTGCTGCTGGCATTCGTCGTACTGTCCGGCGGCTGCGGCTTCAGCGAGGCGAATCAGAATATCAAGAACAGTGAAGCGCTCCGGATCGGTATGACCAAGGAAGAGGTCGTCGCGGTGATGGGCAAACCGATCCAGAACGAAACCTACACCAAGCCGGACATCTGGTATTACTACATCCGCCCCAACTGGATCGACGGCCTGGCCACCGAGGACGAGTGCATGCCGCTGGTGTTCAAGGACGGCAAGCTGATCGGCTGGGGCAATGAATATTACGCCAAATCCCGTTTGCTGCCGCCGGCGGCGAAATTCTGAGCGAAATCCGCCGGGAGGGGGTAAAGCCGGCAAAGACTGGGAGAAGCGGTCGTTACGGTTATGAAAAAGCGAATTTTGTTGATATTGGTGATCCTGCTGCTGATTGCGGGAGGAGTCGGCTGGGCGGTTTTCGGAGAACGCTTCCGCGTTCAGGAGAGCGGCCTGGTGCTCCACGGCAACGTCGACGACCGGCAGCTTAATTTGTCGTTTCAAATCGCCGAGCGGATCGAGTCGATCAAGGTCGATGAGGGCGCGTTGGTCAAAAAAGGCGAAAAACTCGCCGAACTTGAAACCGTCCGGCTCCGCAACAACCTCGACGCGTCGCAAGCCGCTTACGACGCCGCCAAAGCCAATCTGGAAAAACTGGTCAACGGCTCGCGCAAGGAAGACATCGAAATCGCCGAAGCCGCCCACGAAGCCGCCAAAGCCCGCCTGGTCGCCGACGAAAGCGACTACCGCCGCCAGAAAAGCCTCGAAAAGACCGCTTCGGTCTCCGCCCAGGTGGCGGAAAAGGCGGAGGCGGCTTACCTCCTCAGCAAAGCCGCCGTCTCGGCCTCCAAAAGCAATCTCGAAAAACTCCGCAACGGCTCGCGCAAAGAGGACATCGCCCTCGCCCAGGCCCAGCTTTCGCAGGCCGCCGCGCAGCTCGCGATCCATCAGCAGGCGTTGCGCGACGCGGTGCTCTACGCCCCCTGCGACGGGGTGGTGCGCTCGCGTTTGCTCCACCCCGGAGAAATGACTTCGCCGCAGAGTCCGGTGCTGACGCTGGCGATCATCTCGCCGAAATGGGTCCGGGTCTACCTGCCGGAAACCATGCTGACCCGGATCCGCCCCGGCGACAAGGCCCGGATCGGCCTCGACAGCCTCGGCGACAAAACCCTTGAGGGCTGGGTCGGCTTCATCTCGCCGACCGCCGAATTCACCCCCAAGAACGTCGAAACCCCGGAACTTCGCACCTCGCTGGTCTACGAAGTCCGGGTGATGGTCGATGATCCGGACAACTACCTCAAACTCGGCGCTCCGGCCACCGTCACCTTCCCCGGCCCGGCGGCAAAATGAATGCGATCGAGTGCCGCCAACTGACCAAACGCTTCCATGGTCGCGAAGGCGTCGCCACGGTGCTCGACGACCTCACTTTCAGCTTTGAACCCGGCCGCATCGTGGGACTCCTCGGGCCGGACGGGGCGGGCAAGACCACGCTGCTGCGGATTCTCGCCGGCCTCCTCCGTCCGGACGGCGGCACCGCCGCGGTGCTCGGTTGCGACGCCGTCCGCGACGCGGCCGAAATCCAGAACTTCGTCGGCTACATGCCGCAGAAATTCGGCCTCTACGAAAACCTCAGCGTGGCCGAAAACCTCGAACTCTACGCCGAACTCCACAACATCCACCTCCGCGACTGTCCGGAACGGGTCGAGAAACTTTACGCAATGACCGACCTCGGCGCCTTCCGCAACCGCATGGCGGGCGCGCTCTCGGGCGGGATGAAGCAGAAACTCGCATTGATCAGCGCGCTGGTGGCCGACCCGCCGCTCTTGCTGCTCGACGAGCCCACGGTGGGGGTCGACGTGCTGTCGCGCCGGGAACTCTGGCGAATCCTGCGCGATCTGGTGAACGGGGGCAAGCTCACCGTTTTCGCCAGCACCTCCTATCTCGACGAAGCGGCCTACTGCGACCGCACGCTGATTCTCTTTGGCGGGCGGCTCATCGCCGACGGCCCGCCTGCTGAAATCGCCGAAAACGGCTCCTTTGAAGACGGCTTCATCCGCCGCCTGGCGGGAAATTCGACGCCGCCGCCCGCACGCGCGACTCGACTCGCCCCCGACGCCCCGGTGCTGATCAAGGCCGACCGGATCGTCAAACGCTTCGGCAGCTTCACCGCGGTCGATCACGTCAGTTTCGAAGTCCGGCGCGGCGAGATCTTCGGTCTCCTCGGTGCCAACGGGGCGGGCAAGACCACCACCTTCCGGATGCTCTGCGGCCTCAGCAGCCCGGACGAGGGCGCGGTCGAGGTGGCCGGCTACAACCTCCGCACCGCCGGGTCCGAGGCGCGCAAAAAGATCGGCTACGTGGCCCAGAAGTTCTCGCTCTACGGCGACCTTACGGTGCGCGAAAACCTGGGGTTCTTCGGCGGGGCCTACGGCCTCCGCGGCGCCAAGCTCGCCGAACGGATCGCCTGGGCGGCGGACAACTTCGAACTCGCCAAGGTGATGAACACCGCCGCCGCCAAGCTGCCGCTCGGCTACAAGCAGCGGCTCAGCATGAGCTGCGCGCTGCTCCATGAACCCGGCATACTCTTCCTCGACGAAGCCACCTCGGGAGCCGACCCGATGGCCCGGCGCGAATTCTGGCAGCGGATCATCGGCCTCGCCGACGCCGGGGTGGCGGTGATCATCACCACCCACTTCCTCTCCGAAGCGGTCTATTGCGACCGCATGGTGATCATGCAAGCTGGCCAGTCGATCGCCGCCGGTTCGGCCGACGACATCCGGCGCCAAGGCGAATCGCCCGACCTCGAGGAGGCCTTCGTCAACATCATCGGCCGCTTCCGCGCCGGCCAGGGAGGCATCGCATGAACCTGGGACATTTGCGGATCCTGATCGCCAAAGAGCGCAAGCAGCTTTTGCGGGACAAAAGCAGCATCTTTTTCGGTTTGCTGCTGCCGGTCATTTTGCTGTTGATCTTCGGCTACGGGATGTCGCTCGACATCCGCAACATCAAGCTGGCGATCGTCTCGCCCGCTCCCGACGAACTGACCAACCGGGTGGTGGCGCGATTCTCCTCCTCGGAATACTTCAGCGTCCGGGTGGTGCGCTCCAGCGCCGAGGGCACCGAGCTGGTTCGCACCCACCGCGCCGACGGGTGTCTCTACCTGCCCGAGGACCTGCCGCGCAAACTCGCTTCGCGCGAAGCCTCGATCCTGATCGCGGTCAACGCCACCAACGCCACCCAGGCCCGGCTGACCGAGAACTACATCAAAAGCATCCTCCTCGCCACCCTCGGCCGCCACCGCGGCGGAATCGACCTCAAAAGCCGGATGTATTTCAACGATGCCAACGAAAGCAGCTACTTCATGATCCCCGGCGTGATCGTGATCATCATGTCGATCATCGGCACCAAGCTCACCGCCATGCTGATGGCCAAGGAGTACGAACACGGCAACATGGAGAGCATGTTCGCCACCCCGATGACCGCCGCCGAGCTGCTGACCGCCAAGGCGTTCAACAACTTCTTCCTCGGCATGCTCGGTCTGACCATTTCGCTCCTTTTCGCCCGCTACCTCTTTGACGTGCCGATCCGGGGAAGCATCCTGATCCTCGCTTTCGGTTCAGGGATTTATCTTTTGATCGCGCTGGCGGCGGGACTGCTGATCTCAAGCCTGACCCGCAATCAGTTCATCGCCAGCCAGATTTCACTGGTGGTCTCCTTCATGCCGGTTTTTCTCCTTTCCGGCTTCCTGTATGAAATCCGCAATATGCCGCGGATAATCCAGTATATCACCATTTTCATTCCGGCCCGTTACTACGTCGATTTTCTCCAGACCGCGTTCCTGGTCGGCAACGTCTGGAGCAACATCTTGTTCAACTGCGCCGTAATGGCCCTCTTCGCGGTGGTGCTGATGGCGCTCGCCGCCTGGAAAAACCCGAAAACGCTGGAGGGGTGAATGGAACGGCTGTACCGCCTCGCGGCGCTGATGAAAAAAGAGCTGATCCAGCTCCTGAAAAATCCGAAAACCCGGATCACCCTCTTTTTGCCCCCGGTGATGCAACTCGTGGTGCTCGGTTATGCCGCCACCATGGACCTCAAGGAGGCCGACTTCGCGGTGCTCGACCACTCCCGCAGCGCCGCCTCGCGCGAACTGATCGCCAAGTTCACCGGCGGCGGCGTCTTCATCCGCAAACCCGACTTCAGCTCCGAAAACGACCTCAATTTGCGGCTCAGCAACCGCGATGTCAAAATGGCGCTGGTGATTCCCGCCAATTTTGAACGCGCGCTTGCCGGCAACGATCAACCCGAAATCCAGATCATCGTCGACGGCCGCAACTCCAGTTCGGCCGGGCTGATGCTCGGCTACGCGGTCAACATCATCGAACTCTTTGAGCGCGCCCGCCACCCCGGCAAGACCGCTTTTGAAATCCGTACCCGGGCGTGGTTCAACCCCAACTACAGCGCCCAGTACTTCATGGTGCCGGCGCTGCTGGCGACCATCGCACTGCTCGATTTGATGTTGCTCACCGCGCTGTCGATGGCCCGCGAGCGCGAAGACGGCACCTTTGACCAGTTGATGCTGACACCGTATTCGCCGGGGGAACTGATCGCCATCAAGGGAGCGGCGGCGATGTTCGTCGGCTACTGCCAGCTGACCTTCGGACTTCTGGTGATTCTGTACTGGTTCCAGATTCCCTTTATGAGTTCGTTCGCACTGCTCTACGCGCTGTTCTTCGCTTTCATGGCGGCTTCGATCGGGATCGGGCTCCTGATCTCGGTGTTGAGCAAGGACCTCAACCAGGCGATGCTGGGGTCGTTCCTGGTGGCGATTCCCTTTGCCATGCTCTCCGGGCTGGCGACGCCGGTTGAGAGCATGCCGGTGATTTTGCAGAAGGTCACGGTGGTCAATCCGATCCGTTACGGGGTCAAGGCGCTGCAGCAGATGTTCCTCGAGGGGGCGACCTTTGCCGAGCTGATGCCGACCTTCGCCATTTTGCTGGCGATCGGGGTGGTGACCTGCTCGGCGTCCTATCTGGTTTTCCAATATCAGCGCAAATCGTGAATTTTCATTTGCTTTTCAGCAAACGGTGATTATAGTTCTGATAACAACCGGAAAGGCGGTGTTGTGATGAAGTTCAAGACCCTGTTTCTCTGCGGCCTCGTCCTTGCCGGCGCGGCTGCTTGGGCCGACGACAGTCAGGAGACGCTCGATATCGTCACCCGCGACGGCCAAACTTTCAAAAACGTCACCATCGAGAATGTCAACCCCGGCGGCATCGACATCGGTTTCACCAATGCCCAGGGATACTATGTCCTCAAGGGCCTGAGTTTCGACATTCTCCCCGAAGACCTCCAGAAGCGCTTCAACTACGACCCGGTCAAGAGCCAGGACTTCAACACCAAGGTCGCCGCCTATGCCGACAAAGACATGCCGCAGGTGGCCGAGAGCGAAAAGGCGCGGCTGGAACGGATCACCAAGGAGATCAAGGCCAAATTCGCCGGCCAGAACATCACCATCAAGCCGGATGACCTCCGCTTCGCGATCCAGGCCGCACGCCGTTCGGCGGTGGTCGAGCCGGTGGCCGCGAGCCAGAACGGCTGCGTGGTCAAAATCAGCAAAATCGAATCCGGCAAGGCGATCGACTCGCAGTTGGTTCAGGTCGACGGCTTGAATCTGCCGCAGGGCGAGCAGTGGAGCGGCTTCCTCTACCCGACCGGGCTCAAGGCCAATTATCAGGGCCAGGTGCTGCCGGTCTTCGGCGACAACCTCGAAGACGCCACCAAACTGGTGACCCATTACCTCGAAGTCTACAGCGAATACGCCGCCAACCAGGCCGACCAGAATGCCGTCGCCAACGTCGAAAGCGCCCCCGATCAGGCGCTTTCCCCGGCGCCGGCGGCGCCGCAGGCCCAGCCGCAGACCCAGCCGCAGGATCAGCAGCAGCAAACCCAGCAGCAGGCCCAGCAGCAGCCCGATGCGTCGAATACGTCCGGCAACGTCACCAACAACTACTATTACGGCAGCGGAACCGGCGACAACAACGACGGCAATTACAACGGCGGCTACTATTATGGCGGCGCCTATCCGGCTTACGCCGGCGGCTACTACGGCGGTTATTACATCGGCAACAACTACGGTCCGGTCAACTGGTGGAACAACCGCCATCACTGCCCGTATCCGGGGCCGCGCCCGAATCCGGGACCGCGTCCCAATCCGGGGCCGCGTCCGGATCCGCGTCCGCCGATCGGCACTCCGGCCAATCCGGCCTATTCGCAGCCGGGTTGGAAAGTCCCCGAGTCGGTCCGCCTCGGCTACGATCCGATGAAGGCGACCACCTCCAAGCCGCCGTGGGACACCCAGAGCAACCGCGACTGGAACTCCGGCAACTTCCGTCCGAGTTCGTCCGGCAGCCGCTACAATAACTATCGCAGCGGCGGCGAGTCCCGCGGCGGCAATGAATTCCGCGGCGGCGGCGAGTCCCGCGGCGGCGGTTACCGCGGCGGTGGCGGCGGCGGGTTCCGGCGCT
This sequence comes from uncultured Victivallaceae bacterium, assembly GCA_964599205.1. Lineage (GTDB taxonomy): Bacteria > Verrucomicrobiota > Lentisphaeria > Victivallales > Victivallaceae > JAVBUI01. The sequence goes on along the minus strand of CAZRFG010000014.1, from coordinate 11,992 downwards.
GATCCGGCCCAAAAGCAAACGCCCGGGGCGAATTTCTCGCTCCGGGCGTTTTTTTTGCTGTGATCCGCGTTACTTGACCACCAGATTGCGTTTGTCAAAAACGCGCTGAACCTTGCCGGTCGAGCGCTCCAGCGAGTTCGGCTCGACCAGTTCGACCGTGAAGTGAATCCCGGTGATGCCGGAAATTTCACGGGCAATGCGGTCGCGAAGGCGGTGGAGCTCCTCCATCTTGTCGGAGAAGGTGTCCGGCCGCATTTCGATTTTGACCACCGCTTCGTCGAGGTGGTGGGGGCGGTAGAGCTCGATCTGGTAGTGCGGCGCGGTGCCGCCGGCCTTGAGCAGCGCCTCCTCGATCTGGGACGGGAACACATTGACCCCGCGGATGATCATCATATCGTCGGTCCGGCCCTTGACCCGGCTCATCCGGAGCGTGGTGCGGCCGCAGGGGCAGTCGCCCTCGATCAGCCGCGCCAGGTCGCGGGTGCGGTAGCGGATGATCGGACAGGCTTCCTTGGTCAAGGCGGTGATCACCAGTTCGCCCTCTTCCCCCGGCGCGACCGGAGCGAGGGTTTGGGGATCGATGCACTCGACCAGGAAGTGGTCTTCCTGAATATGCATTCCGGTCCGCGCCGCGCATTCGCCGCTGACGCCGGGACCGATGATTTCGGAGAGGCCGTAGTTGTTGAAAGCGCGAATGCCGAGCGCGTCCTCGATGGTCGCGCGCATCTCCTCGGTCCACTGTTCGCCGCCGAAGTGGGCGTAGCGCAGCGCGAGTTCGCCGCGTTTGATCCCGTGCTCGACCAGCACGTCGGCGAGGTTGAGCGCGTACGAGGGGGTGCAGATGAGGGTATTGACCCCGGCATCCTGAAGCAGCAGAATCTGGCGCTGGCTGTTGCCGCTGGAGGCGGGAATCACCGCCGCGCCGACCCGCTCAATGCCGTAATGGAGCCCGAAGCCGCCGGTGAAGAGGCCGTAGCCGAACGACACCTGGGCGATCTGGTCCGCCGTCAAACCGCCGCCGACCAGAAACCTCGCGCAGAGCTCGGCCCAAAGTTTGAGGTCGTTGGCGGTGTAACCGACGAAAGTCGGCTTGCCGGTGGTGCCGCTCGAAGCGTGAAGCCGCGCCAATTGCGAACGGTCGACCGCGAAAAAGCCGAAGGGATAATGGTCGCGCAGATCCTGTTTGGTGGTAAAGGGAAGGTTTTTGAGGTCGGCCAGGCTGCCGATCGACTCCGGCGCAATCTTGCGTTCGGCGAATTTTTCCCGGTAAAAGGGAATCGATCCCGCCCGCCGGACCGCTTCGCGCAGCCGTTTCAATTGCATTCCGGCGCGTTCGCCCCGGTCCATACACTCCGCCGCCGGATCGAAGATCCGGTTTTCAATCACAAAGCTGTTCATGATCCTGTCGCTTTTCAAGCAAAAAGTTCAAATTCTCCAACCGGCGAAATTCCGGCGGCGGTCAGCGCCGCATAAGCCTTGTCCGGTTCTTCAAAACGGAACACCATCACCGCCTGGTCTTGACGGCCGAAGGTGAAGGCGTACATGTATTCGACGCTGAGGTTGTTGCGGTCGAGGATGTCGAGGATGTCCGCCAGCCCGCCCGGCCGGTCGGCCACCGGCAGCGCCAAGACATCGGTCGACTTGACCAGGAATCCGGCCTTTTCGAGCGCCGCTTTGGCCTTTTCATGCTCCTTGACCAGCAGCCGGAGAATGCCGAACTGCTGGGTGTCGGCCAGCGCCAGCGTACGGATGCTGATGTGGTTTTGCTTCAACACCTGGCAGATCGCATTGAGACTGCCGGGCCGGTTTTCGACAAAGAGCGACAACTGTTTGATCAGCATATCAAACCTCCCGTGTTAGCGGCGGCCGAGCCGGAACGCCGCGTCGTTGATTTCGTGAAGTTTCGCCGGCAGATTGCGGTGAATATGGTCGAGCCAGAGCGATTCCGGCAAGTCGAAGTGCTTGCTCAGCGCCCCGAGGAGGAGAATATTCGCCGCCTTGGGATTGCCGAGCTCGGCAAGCGGCACGTCGTCGGGGGTGATCAGCACCCCGCCCGCCTTGAGCTTGGCGAGATTGACTTCGAGCTGGGTCGGCTCGAGGATCACCAGATAATCGGATTCGCCCTCCGGGACCATCGGGCTGTAAACTTTTTTGCCGTAGCGGACTTCGCTCGAAACCGAGCCGCCGCGCTGGCTCATGCCGTGGACTTCGCTCTTTTTGACATCGAAGCCGGCTTCAAAGAGCACTTCGGCGAGAATATCGGTGATTTTGAGCACGCCCTGGCCACCGAGGCCGGCGACGGTGATATTGATGACTTTATCCATCTCAGTGCTTGGCTCCTTCGTAACCTTTGGCCTTGACCGCCGCCAGAATGCAGGGGCGGCGGGCGATGATGACGCTGGTCGCATTCTCCGCCAGACGCTTCTTCAACAGCTCCTCGAAGCCCTTGAAGTCGAGGGTGGGATCGCAGACGTCGACGTTTTCGACGCCGATCGCCTTGACCACGTTTTCCAGCGAAATCTGCGGCGCGTCGCCGTGATCGAGCTTGCGTCCGGTCGAGGGGTTTTCCTGCAACCCGGTCATCGCGGTGGTCGAGTTGTCGAGGATCAGCACCACATGTCCGGTCTTGGGCCGGTTGTAAACCATTTCGACGATGCCGTTGATTCCGGTATGGAGAAAAGTGCTGTCGCCGATCACACTGACCACCCGGCGCGCTTCGGATTCCGGAAGCGCATGACGCATCCCGAGCCCGGTGGTGATGCTCGCCCCCATGCAGACGCAGGTGTCGACCGCTTCAAACGGCGGCAGCACGCCGAGCGTGTAGCAACCGATATCGCCGGCGACGATGCAGTTGAGGTCGCGCAGCACATCGTAAGAGCGCCGGTGCGGGCAACCGACGCAGAGCTGCGGCGGCTTGCCGGCGGGCGGCGCGACTTCGGGCGAAAGGTCGTTGGCGAGAATCCGCCGGACCCGGCCGACGGAGAGTTCGCCGAAGCGGTACATCTCGGCCTTGCCCTCGACCGGAATCCCGGCGGCACGGCAGCTTTCCACCAGGATCGGGTCGCCTTCCTCGATCACCAGACAGCGCTTGACCCCGGCGGCGAATTTGCGGATCCGCTCGATCGGCAAAGGATAGGTCATGCCGAGCGCCAGGATCGAAGCCTCCGGCGCGGCGTCGCGGGCGTGCATCACGGAAATCCCGCTGGCGATGATGCCGAGCTCTTTGGAGCCGGTCGTCTCTTCGATGAATTCGCCTTTTTCGTTGAGCGCGGCGAGCTCGGCCAGCCGGGCGCGGAGCCGGCGGTGGGCGGGCCGGGCGTAGGCGGGGATCATCACGTTGCTTTTGACGTCCTTGGTGTAGCCGATCGGCGGAGCGGCGACCGGGGGGCGCGGAGTCAACGCGCCCTTGGAGTGGCAGACCCGGGTGGTGACCCGGAGCAATACCGGAGTCCGGAATTGCTCGGCCAGTTCAAAAGCGCGGATGGTAAAATCGTATGCCTGCTGCGAATCGGCCGGTTCCAGCATCGGCGCCCCGGCGGCGATCGCATAACGGCGGTTGTCCTGCTCATTCTGGCTGGAAGCCATGCCGGGGTCGTCGGCGGAGACGATCACCAGCCCGCCGGGGGTGCCGGAATAGGCGATGGTGAAAAGCGGGTCGGCGGCGACGTTGAGCCCGACGTGCTTCATCGTCACCAGGCTGCGGCCGCGGACGAAAGCGACGCCGATGCCGACTTCGAGCGCGACCTTCTCATTGGGCGCCCACTCGGCATTGCCGCCGTAAGCGGAAAAGTTCTCCAGAATTTCCGACGAAGGCGTGCCGGGATAGCCGACGCCGAGCGTGACGCCGCAATCCTTTGCCGCCCGGGCAATGGCTTCATTGCCGCTGACAAAAAGTTTGGGTTGCATATTTCATCCTTCCTGGTTTATCGATTCGAGGAGATCGTGCTGGGTCTCGGCGAGGTCGCCGATGGTCTCGCTCATCGCCTCGGCTTCGCCCTCCTCAAAGGTGTGGGCGGCGGAGTTCAGCAATTCCAGCAGATTGTCGCAATAGAGCGAAATTTCAGCGAGCCGGCGGAGCTTGTCGGAGTCGATCTTCTCCAGCGCCTCGGCGTCGCGTTTGAGCTCGGCGAGGAAGAGGTTCTTTTCGTTGAGAATTTCGAGGATCGCGCCGCGGACGTCGCCTTTGGGCTCGTCGCCGGCACGGTCGTAGTTTTCAGTCAGGAATTCGAAGCGTTCCTCGACGTAGTTGAGGAAGACCGCGCGCTGCGCTTCGTCGCTGAAACCGAGTTCGTCGCGGCCGAAGCAGCGGGCGTAGAAGCTGTCGAAGTCAAGCTCGCGGGTGTAGCAGCAGTCGAGGATGTAGGAGTCGATTTCGACCGGAGTGAGCGCGATTCCGATTTCGCAGAGCATCGCCTCGAGGTCGGTGGTCTCGCCGCGCGAAACGCCGACGCCGTCGGGAATCTCGACCGGGCTTTCGGCTTCGCCGTCGCTCTCGGCGGCGCGGCGGGCAAGGACGGTGTGGCCGGCGTCGAAATTGATCTCGATCGAACTCGCGCAACGGATGAATTCATCGAGCGAAGCCGCCGGCTTGGCGAGCAGACTTTTGCCGCCGAGGAAGAAACTCCAGCGCAGCTGTTCCGGGATATCGAAGTAATTGGCGAAGCGGTCAACCACCTCGAGCACCGCTTTTTCGAGCGCGGTGCAGTATTTGCGGCGGGCGGCGTCGGTGCGTTTGTCGCCGGGGAGGTATTTGCAGGAGACCGCGCCCACGGCGTAATCGTCGACCCGGCAGAGCAAAGCATCGCCGGAGCTGAAATTGTTCTCCGCAAAAAAAGCCTTGAGGTCGAAGACATTGAGCGTGATGCGGTCGGTGCCGCGCGCCTCGGCGGCGATCCGGCTGTTGCCGGGGTGTTCGGCGATGAAGAAGTCGAAAACCTGCTCGGAGCCCATCAGCATGTGGTACGGAAAAAGGTCGGCCAGCGCCCCCTCAAAGGGCCGCACCGCGAACGCGGTTTTGCCGCTCGAGAGCTTGACTTCGGAGGGAAACACTTCGGCATCGACAAAGGGCGCGAAGCGGTGGCCCGGAAAGAGCACCCCCTCCTCGATCTCCTTGTCGTCCGGGGTGATCAGGAACTCCGCCCCGGTGAAGTATTCGCCGCGCCCGGTGTAGACGCCGTCAACTTCAAACAGACTGTCGTCGGCTTCGAGCAGCCGCTCGATCCGCTCGGAGAGGCCCTTTGACTTGCGGGCGTGGAGCTCGCGGTAAACGTCGTCAAGCCGGAATACTCCCGCGCCGCACATGCGGGCGGCGGCGACGGCGCTCTCGATATCATCGGAGCCGATGCTTTTCTTTTCGGCAATCATCAATTCACCCCCGCGATTCTGGATAGTTTGGCAAACAAAAATTGACGCAAATGCAGTTCCAGGTCGGCCTGCTCATAGGTCTTCAAGGTATCGACGGTCAGCGCGTCGGCGACGTTGAACGCCCCGCTCCGGGTCCGCCGCAGCGCCTTGAGCACCCCGCCGCAGCCGAGCTGGCGGCCGAGGTCGGCGCAGACGGTGCGGACGTAGGTGCCCTTGGAGCAATGCATGACAAAGTCGCATTCGGGCAGTTCCAGCCGGGTGATTTCGATCGAATGGATGGTGATCTCCCGGCTTTCGCGCTCGACTTCAATCCCTTCGCGGGCGAGTTCGTAGAGTTTCTTGCCGTCCTTTTTGACCGCCGAAACCATCGGCGGGGTCTGCTGCCGGACGCCGACGAAGCCGGCGAGGCCTTCGCGAAGCTGAGTCTCGCTGACGCCCGACCAGTCGTGTTCGGCGATCACTTCGCCATCCATGTCTTCGGAATTGGTTTCGATCCCGAGCCGCAGCGTCGCTTCGTAGACTTTGTCCTCGCCGCTGAATTTCTGGCTGAGCTGGGTGAATTTGCCGAGCACCAGCACCAGCAAACCGGTGGCGGCGGGGTCGAGGGTGCCGCAGTGGCCGACCTTGGGAATGTTGAACCGGGCCCGGACGAAGTTGACCACGTCGAAACTGGTCCATTCGGCCGGTTTGTCGACCAGCAGCACGCCGTTGGTGTTGAAAATCGGCAGCCGGTGCTTTTTGGGGTTATAGCGCATATCGCAAAAATCCGCTTGGGGTTGAGGTTTCCTCCGCAAGCACGACCGGACCGCAAAGCAAGGATGTCGAAAGCGGCAATGAAAGCAAAGGCAACTGAAAACCGTTCGGCGATCTCATTTTCCCGCTTCCGTCCTTTCTCCCCCCGTCGCGACCGCGTGCCTGCGCGGTGAAATTTATGATTGAACTGACAATACTCGTCCGACTTCGGCGAGCAGCCGGGCTTCGGCCTCGGCGAAACTCGCGACTTCGAGCGTCGCCCCGGCCGCCATCTGGTGACCGCCGCCGCCAAAGGCGCGGGCCACCGGACCGACCGGATACCGCTCGTCCTTGCTACGCAGCGACAGCTTGAAGGCGCCGTTGCGGCGATAGACCAAAGCGGCGACGGTGACGCCGGCGATCTCCCGCAGGAGATCGATCACCGCCTCGCCGTCGCGCATGTCAAAGTGATATTTGGCGAACAACTCGTCCGGAATCAGCGCGTAGAGGAAACGCCCGTCGAAGGCGCTCTGGACGCAGTTCTGCAGCATTTCGACCTCGAACTGCTGCTGGTTCCGGGGTTTCGAAAAAAACGACGCGTTGATCACGGTTTCCCAGTCGGCCCCGCATTCGCGGAGCCGGGCGGCGGCGCGCAAGGTCGCCGCGGTGGTGTTGGTGAAACGGAACGACCCGGTGTCGGTGATGATGCCGATCGCAAGCCAGGTCGCCGCCCGCGGCGAAATCACCCAGTTGAGTTGATCGGCGAGGTGAAAGACCAGCTCGGCCGAGGCCGCGCATTCGCCGGACACACAGTTCCACTTGCCGTTGATCGAGTTGTCGACGTGGTGATCGAGGTTGAAGAGCGGAATCGCCAGACTGGCGGCCGCCACCCCCTCGCCCAGCGCGATCCGCGATTCGCGGGCGGCGTCGAGCACCACCAAGGCGTCGAACCCGGCGAACTCCTCCGGCGCGAGACTCGTCCGGTATTCGCCGCCAAAGACTTCAAATTTGACCGGAATCTGATCCGGCAGCAGCACGGTGGCCCGGCGGCCGTTGTCGCGCATCAGCTCGGCCAGCCCGAGCGCCGAGCCGAAAGCGTCGCCGTCCGGCTTCTCGTGAGTCGCGATCAAGACATTCTGCAGCCCGGCAAGCACCCGGGCGGCTTCGGCAAACTCAGGCATCCGGTTTCTCCTCTTCTGGCGATTGGTTCAGCATTTCAAGCACCTTGTCGGCTTTGCTCAACCGCTCGTCGAGCCGGAAGTCGAGCACCGGGGTGTGTTTGAAACCGAGGTCGGAAGCGATTTTGCGCTGGAGCTCGGGACGAAGCCGCTGCAGATGGCGGATCACCTCGGGGCCGTCGGAGGGACGGCCGCCGAAGACGCTGATGTGGACGGTGGCGTTGCGCAAGTCCACCGAGGACTTGACCATCGTCACCGAAATCAGCATCGAGCCCGACCCCGGATAGGGGTTGCGTTCAAGCAGATCCGCGAGCTCCCGTTTGAGGAGTTCGTTGACCCGGGTGAGACGATCGACGTTACCCATAAATCCACCCGTCCCGCGTCAAAGCGACGCCTTTTTGAGCTCGATATCGTAGACTTCGACCACGTCGCCGGGGACGAAGTCGTTGAAGTTGTCGAGCCGGATCCCGCATTCGAGGCCGGACTTGACTTCCTTGACGTCATCCTGGAAGCGGCGGAGGCTGACGATCTCGCCGTTGTAGATGAGTTCGTTGTTACGCCGGACCCGCGCTTTGGCGCCGACCCGGACGGTGCCGGATTCGACCCGGCAGCCGCAGATCTTGGGACCTTTGTTGAGTTCGAAAATCTGGAGGATGACCGCTTTGCCGAGATCGCGTTCGCGTTTTTCCGGAGCCAGTTTGCCGGCCAGCGAGTCGGTGATGTCCTCGAGCAGTTCGTAGATAATGCTGTAGAGCCGGATTTCGACGTTGTTGCGCTTGGCCAGCTCGTTGACGCCGGGGTTGACCCGGACGTGGAAGCCGACCACCATCGCCTTGGAGGTGGCGGCCAGCATGATGTCGTTTTCGGTGATCGCGCCGACCGCGTTGGTCAGGACCTGGGCCTTGATCTTCTCGGAGGGGAGCTTGTCGAGCGACTGGGCGATCGCTTCGCCGGAGCCGCGGACGTCGGACTTGATGATCACATTGAGGGTGTCGCGCGAGCTGCTGTTGAGCTTGCTGAAAATATCCTCGGCGGTGACGATCGAGCTGACGCCCGACATCGCGCCGCGGCGCTCGGCAATCCGGTTGTCAACCTCCTGCCGGGCCGCTTTTTCGGAGTCGAACACCGAGAAAGTGTCGCCGGCGTCGGGGGCGGCGGAGAGGCCGACCACCTTGACCGGTGTGCTCGGTCCGGCCGACTTGACCCGCTCGCCGCGGTCATTGACCAGCGAACGGATCTTGCCGCAGGCGACCCCGCAGACGATGACATCGCCGATGTGGAGCGTGCCGTCCATCACCATGATGTTGGCGGTGGGCCCGAGGCCCTGCTCGATCTGGGCTTCGAGCACCACCCCGGTGGCGTCGGCCTTGGGATCGGCGCGGAGTTCAAGCATTTCGGCTTCGAGCAGGATGCGCTCGAGCAATTCGTCCAGTCCCTTGCCGGTTTTGGCCGACACCCGGATCGCACCGACCGAGCCGCCCCAGTCTTCGCTGTGGAGCCCGTTCTGCTGCATCTGGAGGAGAATCTTGTCGGGATCGGCGTCGGGCAGGTCCATTTTGTTGATCGCGACGATCAGCGGCACTTTGGCGGCGACGGCGTGGTTGAGTGCCTCGACCGTCTGGGCCTTGAAGCCTTCACCGGCGGAGACCACCAGGATCGCGATGTCGGTGGTGTTGGCGCCGCGGGCACGCATGCTGGAAAAAGCCTCGTGGCCGGGGGTGTCGATGAAAGTGATCGATTTATTCTTGAATTTGACCGTCGACGCACCGATGTGCTGGGTGATCTGCCCGGCTTCCTTGTCCACCACGTGGGTGTGGCGGACCGCGTCCTGGAGCGAAGTTTTGCCGTGGTCGACGTGGCCGAGGAAGGTCACGATCGGCGGGCGCTCGACCAGCTGCCGGGGCTTCGGCGAATCCTTTTTGGCGGCCGGAGCCGGAGCGGGGGCCGGAGCGTGTTTCTCAGCCTTGACGATTTCGAGTTCAAAGCCGTAGTTCTTGCAAAGCTTGCGGGCGTTGGCCTCGGAAACCGGCTGGTTGATGCCGGCGAGTTCACCGAGCTTGATCAGGTCGCTGATAAGCTCATTGGGCTTGCGGCCGACCGCCTCGGCGAGGTCTTTGACCAGGAGCGACGGCGCAACCTTGGCGATCCGGCCGTCGGGACCGGCGGCGGCGGGCGCGGCGGGAACGGCGGCATCGGTTCTCGGCTTCGGGCTGCTTTTGCCTTTGGCGGGAGCGGCGTCCTTGGGATTGCGTGCTTCGCGGGGGGCGCCTTTGGCGTCCTTGCCTTTGGGTTCCTTGGTGACTTTGGCGCCGCTCTTGGCCTTGGCCGCCGGTTCGGGGGAATCATTGCTGAAGAGATCGGCAAAATAACCCTCCACCAGCTCGATCATATCGGCCGGCACCGCATCACCGTCAAGTTTGATGCCCTGACCGGCAAGCTCATCGATAATCAATTGCTGATCAACATGATATTGCTCAGCAATCGTTTTTACTTTCAACTTCTTCACCATAACGCCTCCACGATTCACTCCGAACAATTCCGGTCCGGCCCTTCTGGCCGTCCCGACCGGGCGGTTGAAAACGCCCGCATCGGAGTCCCCTGTCCGTCGGCGTTACGCGCTTCACATAGCACACGCGCCGCAACGGCGGACAAGAGTTTGTTGATATTTGCAAATTCTCTTTTTCATTCCTTCAGCGCTTCGCGCGACTGAGCGACTGCATGACTTCGGCGACGTCGAGCCCTTCGATTTCGCCGAGTTCGCTTTCGGAAGCGTCAAGCACCGCTTCCTTGGTCAAGTAACCGGCGCGCACCAGTTTGTCGGCGTTGCCGGTGGCGATCCGGAGCGCCGAAGCGAGCTCCAGCGCGGTGCGGTTGATCTTCTCATTGATGCCGCCCTCGGTGAGGATGCTGATGTTCCAGCCGACCAGTCGCGAGCAGAGCCGGACGTTCTGCGCCTTTTTGCCGAAAGCGAGCTTGGACTGCTCCTCGGTGACGTGGACGATCAGCTCGTGACGGGCTTCGTTGACCTCGACCGACTGGACGGTGGCGGGCTGCAGCGCGTTGGCGGCGTATTTGCGGATGTCCTCGTCATACGGAATGATGTCGATCCGCTCCATGCCGAGTTCATTGGTCACTTCCTTGACCCGGGCGCCGCGGACGCCGACGCAGGCGCCGACCGCATCGACCCGGGGATCGTTGCTCTTGACCGCGAGCTTGGTGCGGCTGCCGGCCTCGCGGGCGACGGCCATGATCTTGACCACGCTGTCGCGGATTTCGGACACTTCGCGCTCAAAGAGCCGGATCACGAATTCCGGGCAGCTGCGGGACAGGATCAAACTCGGGCCGGAACCGGCGGTGTCGACCTTGAGCAGAATCGCATTGATGTGGTCGCCGGGCATGTACTGCTCGCCGTGAATCTTGTCGCGCGGTCCGAGGACGCCCTCGGCGCGCGGGAATTCAACGATGGTGTTGCCGTTTTCAAAGCGGCGGACGACGCCGTTGATCATCTGGCCGACGCGGTCGGCGTATTCGATCCCGACGGTCTCTTTTTCGGCCTGGCGGAGCTGCTGCATGATCGCCTGTTTGGCGGTCTGGGCGGCGATCCGGCCGAAGTTGCTGGGGGTGACTTCCCAATCGACCACTTCACCGAGCTGGACTTCCGGGAAACGCTCCTGGGCGCGCAGCAGCAGCAATTGATCGCTGTTCGGATTTTCGGCGACCACTTCGAGCCGGGCCCAGGCCTGGATGTTGCCGGAGACCGGGTCGATTTTGACCTTGAGCTCGCGCGCCGGGTGAATGCTCTTGCGGGCGGCGGAGAGGATAGCCGACTCCAGCGCCCGGATCAGAAGTTCCCGGCTGATGCCGCGTTCCTGCTCGATATATTCCAAAATGGTCAGAAGTTCGTTATTCATAGTCCCTCATCCTTTCCGCCGGCTCGACCGGCCTTATTGCCAGTGCCGGATCCCGATGCTCATGTCATCAGAAAAAAAAAAGCGGGTCAGGTCGAACGTTCCAACTTCCCACTTCTCCCGGCAACTTCGGTTGTATCTATTCTCAAAGTGTAATATAATAGATATTAACGGATGTTCAAGCAGCCGGTTTTGTTTTTTTGGAAGAAAAAAAGAGACAAGGACTTGAAAAAAACGAAACAAGCTGTATTTTTATTGGATCAAATGAGTGTTCAATAGAATTACCGATAGAGTAAGGAAAGAAATCATGGCCAACTCCAAGTCCGCACTGAAGCGTCTGCGCAACAGCAAAACCGCGAACCTCCGCAACCGTTCGCGCAAGAACGAACTCAAAACCCTCGAAAAGAGCCTCCGCACCGCGATCGAAGCCGGTGACGCCGCCGAAGCCGGCAAGCTCCACAAGCTCTGCTGCAGCCGCGTCGACAAGGCGGCCCAGGCCGGCACCATCCACGGCAACAAAGCCGCCAACAAGAAGTCGCAGTTCGACAAGCTGATCAATTCGCTTGCCAAGTAAGCGCCGTTGGTTGATCCCGAAGAAGCGCCCGCGTCGAGTTGATCGAGCGGGCGCTTTTTTTATTTCATCGCACGATGAGGAGCCACTGATACGGGCTGCTGCCGACGGTGACAACCCGGCATTTCAGTACGTCTTCGCGCCCCGGAATTGAAGCCCCGTAATTGCTTTGAGTCGGCGCTTCCAGCATGCAAGGCGGGAGTTGTTTTTCCACGATCGAGTCCGGATCGGGGTATCTC
>CAZRFG010000013.1:0-23800 GCA_964599205.1 uncultured Victivallaceae bacterium | reverse complement strand
CGCTGGACTGCGACCCCGTACGACGGGGGGCGGGATTGGCGCTTCGCGCTTTTTTCTTTTTTTGAGCCTGCGGCGCTTTTATTTATTTATTTGATGATGAAGTTCAGCATCTTTTCGGTGGCGGCGATCGCCGCCGCCAGTTGGTCGCTGTCCACCCCGGTGGTCACCAGCGCCTTGTGGCCCGACGTATCCCAACTGATCGTCGTCTCCACCAACGCATCCGTTTTCCCCCCCGGCGGGATCCGCACTTCATAATCAATCAGCTTCGGCATCTTGATATCCAAACCGCGCAGGATCTTGCGCAACGCCTTGACAAACGCGTCATACCCGCCGTCCCCCGTCGCACTCCCCGCATGCCTGACGCCGTCCAGCTCCACCGTCACCGCCGCCCGCGGCAAAGCCCCGCTCCGGGTGCCGATCTCATAGTCGACTATCCGCAACCGGCTCGTCACCGGACGATTCAACACATCCGCAATCAAAAACGGCAAGTCCGCCGGCGTCACCTGCTTTTTCTTGTCGCCCAGACGCACCACCGCCTCCAGCACCTTGGACCGGACCTCCGGCTCCAGCTCGATTCCGGCGGCATCCAGATTCTGGTCGATCGACGCCTTGCCCGAAAGTTTCCCCAGCGCATACAGCCGCTCCCGGCCGAACCGCTCCGGCAACAGCCGGTTGGCATACAAATTGCCCTTCTTGTCGCCGTCGGCGTGAACCCCGCAAGTCTGGGTGAAAACATCCACCCCGGTCACCGGCGAATTCCAAGCACAGCGCTTGCCGGAAACATTCTGCACCAGCTCCGACGCCTTCACCAGCATTTTCTCCACCACCCGGCAGCGCCGGTCGGAGAGGTCGTTGATCGCCACCACCAGCGGCGCCAGCGGCTGGTTGCCGGTCCGCTCGCCGAGTCCGTTGACCGTCACATGCACCCCCGACGCCCCCGCGCGCACCGCGGCAAGACTGTTGGCGGTCACCAGACCGTAGTCGTTGTGGCCGTGAAAATCCAGCCGCAAGTCGGGATACGCCGCGAACATCCAGTCGAAATACCGCGTCACCTCGTCCGGGAACAACACCCCCAAGGTATCCGGCAGCATGATCCGCTCGACCGGCAAACCGGTCAGGACATTGACAAATTCATGGACGTAGCCGAAGGAATCGCGCATCCCGTTCGACCAGTCCTCCAAATATACGTTGACCGCCAAACCCAGTTTGACCGCATTCTCGATCTCGCGGGCGACGTCGTCGTAATGCTGGCGCGGCGTCTTGCGCAACTGGATCCGGCAGTGCTTCTCCGAACCCTTGGTCAAGAGATTGAGCACCTTGCCGCCGGCGTCGGCGGTCCACTGCGCCGATTTGCCGCCGTCGACGAAGCCGAGGATTTCGACGCTCTCGCGCATTCCGCGGTTGTCGGCCCAGTCGATGATCGAGACCACCGCTTCGCGCTCGCCGTCGGAGACGCGGGCGGAACCGGCTTCCAGCCGGTCCACCTTGACCGAGCCGAGCAAAAGGCGGGCGAGTTCGAGTTTTTCGGCGGGGGTAAAGGCGACGCCCGGCGTTTGTTCGCCGTCGCGCAACGTGGTGTCGAGGATTTCGACGTGGGAATGGCTGTGATTACGCTTATCTTTCATGGGAAGAACTTTCCAACTTGCAACAATATTGATTCGAGCGATCCGGCGGAAAATCGACAATAAGGGGCCGCGACGCACTCTTTCAAGCGCCGAGCCCCCGACTAATTCGATTGGCAAAGTATGGAAATGATTGATTCATACCCTTACTATAGCACGCTTTCCCGGTTTTGCAAACCTGCGCCCAATTTTCCGGAACCGCTTGCATCCGCGAAAAATACGGATTATAGTATGGAGTGGAAAACTTCGACGGAGTGGCGATGCAGCTTTTTCAACTCGAAGACTGGGCTCCCGAAGGAGTCGGACTCGCGCTCAACTTTCAGACCTGGCGGCGCGAGTCGGGCTCGCCTTCGCATTTGCACGATGCCATCGAGGTGATTTTCGTCACCGCCGGCTGCGGCGTCAACTTGATCGACTTCGTCCAGTACCCGGTGATCGCCGGCGACCTCTACGTGATCAAACCCGGTTCGGTCCACTCCTTTTATTCCGCCTCGACCCTCCAGTTCTACAACCTGATGTTCCGCTTTGAAAACTTCTCCGCCGAGGAACAGCAACTCTGGCAGCGAAACCGGCCGCTGACCGACTTTTTCGCCACCGCCGCCAAGCTCCATTTGCCGACGCCCCACTCCGAACCGATCCGGCAGCGCTTCGAGGACCTCGCCGCCGAGCTCGCCCGCCGTCTCCCCGGCTGGGAACTCAATGCCAAAGCCGAACTGATTCTGCTTCTCAACCAGATCGGCCGCGCCGCCGCCGCGCCCGCGCTCCCCCGGAATCCCTCCGGCAGCGATCCATATTCGCTGCTGTCGCAATTGCTTGAATTGATCAATCGCGACTGCTTCCACCCCGAGCTCTCATTGGCCCGGCTGGCGGCCAAGGTGCACCGCTCGGCCAACTACCTCAGCGAACTCTTCCGCATCCAGACCGGCAGCTCGGTGACCCGCTACATCCACACCCTCCGGCTGGAGGAGGCCCGGCGGCTGCTGATCGAGAAACCCAAGCTCACCGTCGCCGAAGTCGCCGAAAAATGCGGCTACCCCGACCCCGGCTATTTCACCCGCCGTTTCCACCGCTACGTCGGCTGTTCCCCGCTGCAATATCGCAAAAACCGTAAATCGTCCTGATTTTCCCCGTTTTCGTCCCGGCGCAAATCGTTTCCGCCGGATATATTCTTCCGTCAACCAACCACGGGAGTAGTGAAAATGGCCAAACAAGACTGGACGATCGACCTCGCGACCTACCGCGACAAAGTAATGGGCTGCTGGACCGGCAAAAACATCGGCGGCACCCTGGGCACCCCCTTTGAGGGGCAGCAACAGATGAACGACGCCACTTTTTACGTCCACAAAATCGACGGCGACCCGCTGCCCAACGACGACCTCGATTTGCAGCTGGTCTGGCTCCAGGCGGTCGAGCGCTACGGCATCGGCCACATCACCCCCCGCCTCCTCGGCGAACACTGGCTCAACATGATCTCCGGCCCCTGGAATGAATACGGGGTCGGCGGCGCCAACATCCGCCAGGGCATCTATCCCCCGCTCTCCGGCGCGGTCCGCAACGAGCGCTGGAAATACAGCAACGGCGCCTGGATCCGCTCCGAAATCTGGGCCTGCCTCTTCCCCGGCGCGCCCGACCTCGCCGCCCGCTTCGCCTGGATGGACGCCAGCTGCGACCACTGCGGCGAAGGAATTTACGCCGAGCTCTTCACTGCCGCGCTCGAATCCGCCGCCTTTGTCCTCAACGACTTCCGCCAATTGATCGACGTCGCGCTGGCCCGAATTCCCGCCGATTCGCGGGTGGCGGCGATGGTCAAGCTCGCTTGCCAGTGTTACGACGCCAAAGTTCCCTTTGCCGACGCCCGGCAGAAAATCGTCGCGGCCAACGACCTCGGCTGGTTCCAGGCACCCGCCAACATCGGCTTCACCGTGCTCGGACTGCTCTACGGCGAAGGCGACTTCGGCAAAACCGTTTCGCTCGCGGTCAACTGCGGCGACGACACCGACTGCACCGGCGCGACCGCCGGTTCGGTGCTGGGCATCATGATCGGGCGCGCCGCCATCCCGGCCCGCTGGATCGAGCCGATCGGCGAACGCATCCAGACCGTCGCCATCCACCCCTTTCCGGCCAACAGCGTGATCCCGAAAACCCTCGGCGAACTGACCGACCGGGTGGTCGCCGCCGCCCGCGCCGCCGCCCGCTACTTTCCGGAAGCCCCGATGCCCGGCGGCGGCGGCAAAGCGATCCCCCCCGCCGACGTCGCCGACTTGCTCAAAGTCTCCGGCGAAGGCGCGCCGCTCTGGCAGAAGAACTCCAATGAGCTTGAGTTCGACCTTCCCTACGGCTCGCTCCGGGTGGGCTACGGCGGCGGTGCGGAATTGCTGCCGGGCGAGACCCTGAAGCTCGAATTCGCCCCGAACTACCGGTACTACGACAACCATCTCCTCACCGGCAAACTGACCTTGCCGGAGAGCTGGAGCGCCCCCGGCGGCCGCGAATTCACCATGCGCGCCTATCGCGGAACCGCGCAGTTGGAAATCACCGTCGGCGAGTTCGCCGACGCGGTGATCTACCTTCCGCTCGAACTCCGCCTCACCGGCCGCACCAATCCGGTGACCATCCACCTCCCGGTGGTCCGGCGCGACTCGGGCGAACTCGACCTGACCCATCGTTACCATTGCGAATGGAGCGGCGAACTCGCCCGGATCGGGGCAGCGTCGACCCGCAGCTGATCGCGATTGGTTGCCTTCAATCCCGCCGGAGCTCTCTTCCGGCGGGATTTTTTTTGCCGAAAATCCGGAATCGGAGCTGAAAAGGAGAGAAAAAATACTTCCCAAACGTTGCAAAAAAGGCATCCGGTGATATTATATCTGGAAGCGTCCGCTTCGGGATCACTCCCGGCCGGCGGCAAAAACATAAGGAAGGCAAATGATCTTCGCTCGCATCCGCCGCTACGGCCTGGCCGCTCTTCTGCTCTTTTTCCTGATCAGTTATTTTCCCGGCCTCGGCAGCCGTTCCATGCTCCGTCCCGATGAGTTCCGCTACGCCGAAATTGCGCGCGAAATGCAGGTCACCGGCGACTGGACCACCCCGCGCTTCGGCGGCGTCCGCTACTTCGAAAAACCGGCGATGGGCCATCAACTCAATGCCGCAAGCTTCACGCTCTTCGGCGAAAACGCCTTTGCCTTGCGGTTGCCTTCGGCGCTGGCGGTGCTGCTGACCGCGCTCTTCCTCTGGTATTTCCTCAACCGGATCACCCGCGACCCGTGGCTGGGAACGCTGGCGGCGGGGCTTTATCTCGGCTTCGGTCTGGTTTTCGGCGTCGGCACCTTCGCGGTGCTCGACAGCCAGCTCACGGCGGCGCTGACCATTGTTTCGGGCTGCTTTTTCCTCGCCTGGCAGGAGCGGAAACGAAGCCGGAAATTCGGCTACCTCGCTCTCGCCGGAATCGCCGCCGGGGTGGCGTTCCTGCTCAAAGGAGGGCTGGCGCTGGTGGTGCCGTCGATCATCGCGGCGCCGTTTCTGCTCTGGCAAAAGGAGTATCGGCAAATTTTCCGCTATCCTTGGATTCCCTTGGTTTTCGCACTGGCGACGGCGCTGCCGTGGTCGCTCGCCATCGCCGCCGCCGAACCCGATTTCTGGCGGTATTTCCTGGTCGAGGAGCATTGGCACCGATTCACCGGCAGCACCTACGACCGCGATCCGGAGCCGTTCTGGTATTTCATTCCGGTCCTGCTGGGGGGCGTGCTGCCGACCGGACTCCTCGCTTTGACCGTCCGGCTGGAAAAGCCGGCAGCGTTGCTGCGTGAACCCCTGGTGCGCTTCCTCCTCTGCGCCGCGGTGATTCCATTTCTGTTTTTTTCGGTGTCAAGCTGCAAGCTTGGAACTTATATTTTGCCGTGCTTTCCGCCGCTGGCGGCGCTGCTGGCGATCGGATTGCGCCGGACGCAGCGGCGGCAGCCGGAGCGGTTCCGCCGGTTGCTGGCGAATCTGCTGCGCGTTTTCGGCTTTGTTTTTGCGGCAATTTTTGCGTTGGCGCTGATCGCAATCGCGCTCTGGCCGCTGCTGCCCCGACTGCCGAAGCTCTATGCCGGATTGAGCATCTGGCCGTATCTCGCGGCGGCCGTCGGCGCCGGTTGGGGCGTGGCCATGGTCGTTGCCGCCCGCCGCTCGCTGCCGGCCGGCCGGATGCTGCTGACTTTTTTCGCCGGGCTGGCGCTGCTGCTCGGAATCGGCTCGCTTGCCGTTCCCGACGCGGTTTTCGGCGACAAAGCGCCCGAAATCGGACTTCGTGAATGCCTGGCCCGGATTCCGGTTTCGCCGGACGATCTCATTGTCGCCGACAGCCGGGGGTTCGGCTCCGTGGCCTGGTTGCTCAAGCGAAGCGACCTGATCCTGACCGGCAAGCCGGGTGAACTCGAATACGGCCTCAAGAATTATCCCGGCGAATACAGCGGACGCTTCCGCCCCGAGAACGAAATTCCGGCGTTAATCGCCGAACAGCCGGGCCGCGGCCTGGTTTTGATCGCCTTTCGGAACCTCAAACGCAAACCCCTCCCTCCGGAGTGGCCGGTTAAGGAATTGATTTCTTCGCACGGCGTGGTGGTTGCCCGGCTCCGGTGAGGTTCGCTCCCCGCCCTTTGCCGGTCACGCCATCGCCATCAGGGCGTTGAGGATTGCAAACCGGTCGGCCTTGGCCCGCTCGTAGTCCCCGCAGCGGGTGGTCAGCACCACTCCGAAAAATTCGCTGGCAAAATTGATCAGCACGGTCTGCCCGGTCCAGCCGGAGTGGAACAGCGCGTCCCCGTACGCGTTTTGATCAAGCAGACGGTCGTAGATGATCCACCCGAAACGGCGATAGCCGTCATACTTTTGACTCCGGTCGGGTTTGATTTCGGCGAACGCCTCTTCCGAGAAAAGCCGCCCGTTTGCGTGGTTGCCGTGTCTCAGATAACAGCGCAGCAACTTGGCCAGATCGACCGCGGTCGAGAAGAGTCCGGCGTTGCCGGTGCTGCCGCCATCCCGGTAGATGCGCTGCGCGATAAAGTCGGAAATCTGCCCCGGAGCTTCAGTCATGATTGTCTGAGCGAGGCGTTCCGGCGCGACCGCCACCGGGCGGCCGAGCGAAGAATCGTGCATTTCAAGCGGCAGAAAAATTTCCTCACGGCAGAATTCGGCAAACGCCTGGCCGGCGACCCGTTCCAGAATCATCGTCAATAGAATGTAATTCCAGCAGGCATACTGCGCGGTGGATGAAGGCGGAAAAGGCGGCGGCGTGGTCAGTACATTCCGCAATATTTGCGTGCCGGATTCGGCAAAATAGAGCCGTTGCGCCGCCCCCGGGGGATCGCTGAAGCCGGAGGTGTGGTTGGCGAGATCTCGCACCCGGACCGGAAAGGACGGCGCAAACTCCAAATCCGGCAGATATGCCGTCATCGGCGCGTCGAAGTCGATCAGGTTGCGGGAGCGGCAGATCAACAGCGCGGTGATCAGCGCGGCGACCTTGGTGACGCTGGCGACATCGACAACCGTTTCCTCGCTCATCGGGTGGATCAGCCGGTTTTTGGCGAACCCGAACCCCCGCCGGTACAAATCGTTGCGCAATGTTCCGGCGTAGACCGCGGCGCCGTTGATGATCCCGTCACGAATATCCTCCGCGATCACACTTTCGATGAGTTCCGCTTGGTTCATTTGAGGTTCTTTCCGGTTTCGATGCTCGCCGAAATCACTTCCGGCGGATTTTGTCGGCGAAAAAAAAGCCCAGTTTTATGAAGGGATATAGGAGCAGCACCGCCAGCGCGATGATCGCGTACTGGAACGGGCGGGCCAGCGAGGTCACCGTTCCGGCGAAGGTCTCCGGACTGTTGCGGGCGGTTTCAAGCAGGCCCTGCTCGATGCCGCCGGAGATCTTGTAGGCGGCGACGATCGCGCCGGTCGAGAGGCCGGCGGCCATGATCTGTTTCCAGTTCAGCCGCTCCAGAAAAAGGGTCCGGTCGGGCGAGCTTTGATAACAGTCGAAAAGCAGTCTCCGGGTGGCCGGATTGCCGGTCCGCCCGGCGTAGCCGATCAGCTTGGCGAGGTCGTCGGGCGGAAGGTTCTTGAGCGCTGCGGCGCTGCCGTCGCCGAAGAGTTGGACGGCGCGAATGCCGAGCCCGGGAGCGCGGGCCTCGAGTTCGACAAACTCCGGACCGATCCGGCGGACCGCCGGCATCAATTCATCGGCGTGAAGCGCGAAGTTGCGGGCTGCTTCGGGATGGCGGGCGGCGATCCGCCAGAAGTCGTCGCCGTACTTGACCCCGCACTCGGCCACCTCGACTCCGCCGATGCGCACCGAGCGCAGCAGATCGTCGCCGTGCTCTCCCGCCGCCTTGGCCAGCGCCGACGAAACACTCCGCCGCCAGGCGGGAGCCAGCGTCCGCCCGCTCCGTTTGACCGCGAATTCCAACGCTTCGCCGACCGCCGGGGCGATGGCGCCGGCCAGGTTCCAGGCCAGCACTCCCAGCAACATCAGTACCGCAATTTTTTTCATTGTTCCTCCAATTGCCGCTGCAGACGGCGGTAATTCTGCCGGTATTGCTCCGTCTCCGCCCGGGCCCGCGCCAGCGCTTCGGTGTTGAGCATCGTTTGGTACTCGTCCAGCGCCCGGTTCAATTCGGCCTCCAGCCGGACCGGCAGTTCCACCCGGATGCGGTAGAAGTCGAACCCGCTCCAGACCGTGCCGCCGATCAGAATCACGCCGCCCACCGCGTCGCCGACCGGCAACGGTCCGTCGGCCAGCGCCCCGACTCCGGCGGCGGCGGCGCTCGCGCTCAGCCGTGCCGACACGGCGGCGAACATTTTGGCCAGCAGCGCCGCCGACTGGCGGATGAAAAGCGTCTCAAACGCGGTTCCGGCCAGCAGCAAAGAACTGTCCAGGCCCGCTTTGACCGCGGTCTCCTGAGCCGGTCCGAGCCGGTCGAGCCACTGCCGGAAGGCTTCGTCCTCCGGAACCGCCGCCGGACGGGCGGCCGCCGCCAGCGCGAATTCCGCACGAAGCTGACGGTCGCGGCGGTTGAGTTCAAAGCTGTAATCCCCGACCATCCGCCCGACCTCAAGTCCGCCCCGGCGGGCGGGCAGCAGCAGCGGTTTTTCAAATTCGACAGCCAGCAACCTGGCCGCCGCGTCGCCGCCGGAAGTGAGCGCAAAAGCGATCCGCAGGGCGTTTTCCCAGCTCGACAACTTGAGGGCGAGGTCATGGATATTGGCCCGTGCCGGCGCCAGCGCCGCCGCGCTCCGGCCGGGCAGGGCGGCGGCGAAAGCGGCGAATCCCCGGTCAAGGTCGGCTTCCGCCGCGGCAAAGCGGGTTTCGAGTTCGCGCCGGAACGCCGCCGCTTCCGCCGCGTCCGCCGTCCGGCAGGCCCGGAAGCACCATGCCGAGGTGACGGCCGTCGCTGCCAGCAGGGCGATGAGAAGATACTTGCGCATCGGCCCCGCCGCCCCGGATTCAGCCATGACGGTGGAGCCAGCGGCCGACTTTTTCGCCCCAGGATCCCGCCCCGATCATGGCCGCCGGAGATTTCGCTCCGGCGCGGTCAAAGGTGTAGGTGTACATGTTTGCATTGCCGTAATAACTGTAGTCGCGGTAGCCGAAAGACCCCGCCTCCTTGAACGAAAAACGGTTTAAAACCACGCCGGCAATGTTGAAGTTGAGCTGGCGGAGCTGATTGAGCGCCTGCTGCGAAACGGTTGAATCGGTGCGTCCCGCCTGGATCACGAAAACCACCCCGTCGCAGAGCGGCGCCAGAATCGAGGCGTCGGCCAAAGTCAGGCACGGCGGCGCGTCGAGGAAAATATAATCATACTCCTTTTTGAGCCGGCCCAGCAGACTGCGGAAATCGTCGCCGAGCAGCAGCTTCGAGGGATTCGGCGGAATCGGCCCGCAGAGCAGCACGTCCAGCGGCAGTTCGAAAAGGCGGCGGCGCACCACCTCCTCAAAGCCGGCTTCGCCGACCAGCACATTGACCAGCCCGACCTGGTTTTTGATGCCGAAGATTTTGCCGAGCGCGGGCTTGCGCAAATCGCAGTTGACGATCAGGCATTTTTTGCCGGCATCGGCCAGCGAAACGATCAGGTTGGACGCGGTGAAGGTTTTGCCTTCGCCCGGCAGCGCACTGGTGAAGACAAAAACTTTCGCCTCGCCATCGCGGCGGTCAAGCGAATATTGCAGATTGGTCCGGAGAATCCGGAAACATTCGGCGATGGCGGAAAATTCCAGGCGGTCCTGAGGCAGGGTGAAGATCCGGTTTGCTGCCGGTCCGCCCCGGTTGTCGCCCGACGACAGCAGTTCGGCATCCACCGGGATCGTCCCGATCAGCGGACTCTTGAGCTCCCGCTCGACATCCTCCGGCGTCCGCACCGCGCAGTCGAAGAGGTTGCGCAGGAAAACCAGCCCGAACACCGCCAGCGCGCCGAGCAATCCGCCCAGCGCCAGATTCCGCTGGAGGCTCGGACTGAAAGGCTCCCGGGGGTAAATCGCCGGATCGATGATCCGCGAATTTTTGATGTTGACGATATTCTGAATTTCGTCGATGAAGATTTCGGCCATCATGTTGGCGGCGGTCTGGCACAATTCGGGGTTGGGGCTGCTGATGATGATGTTGCAGAGCCGGGTTTTGCGAACCGGCTCGAAGTCGATTTCAAAAGGGATGTCGATCAGCGCGGGATTGGTGGCTTCGATCTTCTCCTGGAGCCGGAACTGGATGCGGCGGGAGTCGGCGATCGCCCGGTAATCCTCAAGCAGGAGCTGCGCCAGTGTCAGCTCCTGGGCGGCGCCAATCACTCCGCCCGGACTGTTCTGCGTTTCCGGCGACTCGGAGACGTAACGGCCGATATAAAGCGACACATTGCTCCGGTAGACCGGTTTGATCAAATATATGGTAATGCCTGCGGAAATCAGGATTCCCAGCAAACCTCCGCCGAGTATCGGCATCCAGTGGCGACGCACCAGATTCCAGAGGAAAAAGACATCGACATTTTTCATAAGCGCGCGTCCCGGCTCCCGACTGTTCTCCGTTTCTCAACGGTAATATATCCGCCATCGTTTCGAATACAAGATGATGATGGCGCATATTTTCCTTGATTTTAAAACGAAGCGTGATACATTGAAAACGACGTCAGAGCGCGGCATGACAACAACGGGGAAACTATCATGGTCTCAAATCGTCCGTCGGAAATGCGATACCTTCATTTCGGTTTGTTTGTCCACTGGGGTATTTACGCCCAGACCGGCGGGATCTGGAAAGGACAGGAGAATCCGATCCTCGGCGAGTGGACCCAGGCCTATTTCCGGATTCCCAATCGCGAATACGCGGCGCTCGCCGCCGAATTCAATCCGACCGCCTTCAATGCCGAAGAGTGGATCCTCGACGCCAAGGCGGCGGGGATGAAGTACCTCATCTTCACCGCCAAGCACCACGACGGCTTCGCGATGTACCACTCCAAAGTCTCGAAATTCAACATCGTCGACGCCACTCCCTTTGGCCGCGACGTGCTGCGCGAACTCGCCGACGCCTGCCGCAAGCACGATTTCAAGTTCGGCATCTACTATTCGCATCACCTCGACTGGTCCGACCCCGACGGCGGCGATCCCGGCCCGAACTTCGTCAAAAACTGCAACCTCGTGTCCTGGAGCAACGACTGGGATTATCCCGAGCTCGCCGCCAAAAACTTCGAGCGTTATTTCAGGAACAAGGCGCTGCCCCAGATCACCGAGCTGCTCACCGATTACGGCCCGGTCTGCGAACTCTGGTGCGACTGCCCGCTAACCATGGAGAAGCGCTTCAGCGAAGAGCTGCGCGACCTCGTCCGCCGCCTCCAGCCGGATTGCATGATCAACAGCCGGATCGGCAACGACTGCGGCGACTTCGGAAGTCTCGGCGACAACCAGACTTTGAGCGTCCGGCCCGACATCCTGATGGAGTCGCCCGGCACCCTCAACCGCACCTGGGGGTACAAAAAGAACGATCATGACTGGAAAACGCCCGAGTACGTGATCGAGCAGCTGGTTTCGCTGACCGACAAGGGGGCCAATTATCTTCTCAACGTCGGCCCCCGTCCCGACGGCAGCTGGACGCCGGAGACCAAGTCGATCCTGGCCCGGGTCGGCGAATGGTACCGGCGCAACGGCGGCGGCATTTTCGGTTCGAGCGCCAATCCCTTTCCGCAGAACCTCAGCTGGGCCTACTGCACGGTCAAGGGCAACGATCTCAACTTCTTTTTGCGCCGCAAGCGTGAAAGCTACACCGTCTCCGGCATCACCGGCAATGTCGTCGACGCCAACTGCCAATATCAGCAAAAAGACGGCGAAATTACCTTTTTCCCCGGCGACGCGTCCGGTCTGCTGCCGCTGATCCGCTTGACTTTCGACCGGGTTCCGGTGGTTTCCCGGCAGCTGCGCGAACAGGGCGGCAATCTTGCGTTGGTGCCGACCACGGGGGTTATCCGGCACGGCGAAACGGTGATTCCGGAGGATGAAAAAGAATCCTTTGACGCCGCCGGCGGCGCATTGCGCCGGGCGGCCCACAGTTTCATCGAGCGCGACGGTTCGCTGGCGATGTGGCACAATCCGGCCGACGTGATCGAGTGGCAGGTCGAAGTTCCCGCCGGCGGCAACTTCTACGGGCGGCTGCTGACCCAGATGCGCG
Source organism: uncultured Victivallaceae bacterium (assembly GCA_964599205.1). Taxonomy (GTDB): domain Bacteria; phylum Verrucomicrobiota; class Lentisphaeria; order Victivallales; family Victivallaceae; genus JAVBUI01. The sequence continues at coordinate 11,502 of CAZRFG010000013.1, read as the reverse complement.
ACTACGATCACACCTGGAGTTCCTCGCGGGTGATCGAACTCTCCATCGCCGGGGTCACCCGGCGGATCGCGCTGGCCGCCACCGAACTGCCCGAGTCCCCCCACTTCCGCAAAGTGATTTCCGATCTCGGGGAATGGATTTTCCCGGCGGGATTCAGCGGCCAGGTCGTGCTGCGGACGCTGGAGACCGGCGACCGCGCCGCCCGCAACATGTCGCTTCATGAGCTCTCGTTCACCCGGCGCTGAACCGGAAGATCCTTTTTCTCCCGTCTTTGCCGCGAGGCCGTCATCCCGACTGCTTCGCTTTTTTTGTGGCCTTCCGCAGGATAAGCGCAATCAATAGGATTTATGAGCGATAAAACAATAATATGAGCACAAAGATAAAATCCCACAAAACAGTATAACTATCAGAAAAAAGCATTTTTCCATTTTTCCGGCTTGACCCGGTTAGGATTTTTTGCTATAATGAAGAAACACCAGGGAGAACCACACAGATGATCGATTTTGTCGGAAAACCGGAACATATTGCCCAGCATCTGACCACGCGGATCCGCGATGGCGAGTTCAAGGTCGGCGACCTTTTGCCGACCACGCTCGACCTCTGCGGCGAATATGACGCCGCCAAGGCCACCGTTACCAAGGCGCTGGCGCTGCTCGGCGAACGCGGCCTGGTCGCTTCGCGCCGCGGCGTCGGCTGCCGGGTCGCTTCGATCACCGCCCGGATCCCGGGGATGCCGCGCGAAATCGGTTTCTATTTGCCGACCGCTTACGAAGACCGCAAAAGCATTGCCCAGCTCGGTGAAATCTGGAGCGACATCACCTCCGGCATCGCCGACACCGTGGCCCGCGCCGGCTACCGGCTCGCGATCATTCCCCGGCTCGGCGACTCGGCGAGCGAAACCATCCGGCGCAGCGGCTTCGTCAACGTGATTTTCGACGGCGGCAACCGGCCGCTGTTTGAGGAGTTCATCCGCTCGGGACTGGTCAATCAGATCCGCTATGTGATGATCAACCGCGCCGCCGACTTCAGCACCGTCAACTGCGTCGACGAAGCCGGACTGGAAACTCTGACCGCGATGTTCCGGCGGCTGGCGGCGATGGGCTACCGGCGGATCGCGCTGGTCGGGATCGATCTTGATTATGTCGAATACACCCGGGTCTTTCCGGCCCACAAAAAAGCGATGTGCGAAATCGGCGAGTATTCTCCTTCGCTGGTGTTCCGCCTCAATGAGGGCGCGCCCGACGCCGAATACGACGCGGTGGTCCGCGCCATCCGGGCGGCGGAGCGCAAACCCGACCTGATCGTGATTTACCGCAACCGTTTTCTTGACGGCATGTTGCGCGCGCTTGACGCCGCCGGCATCCGGGTGCCGGAGGACCTCCCGCTGATCACCGTCGACTGCAATCTCGGACCGGAGTTCATCCGGAAGGGACGCCGGATCAGCGCGTTTTCGCTGCCCTCCAAACGTGAATTCGGCGTTGCCGCCGGTAAACTCTTCCTCCGTATGGTCGAGGAGGGCGGCCCCGGTCCCTTCCAGGCTGAGCTTCCGCTCCGTCCGGTTCACGGTGAAACCTGTTTTTTCCCCCAATCATAAGTACATAAAATTAAGGAAAGTCCCGCTGATGAAAGTCAAGTTCCCGTTCACCCTGATCGAACTCCTGGTGGTGATCGCAATCATCGCTATCCTCGCCTCGATGCTGCTGCCGGCGCTCAACAAGGCCCGCGAAAAAGCACGGGCGATCGCCTGCGTATCCAACCTCAAGCAGATCGGTCAGGCCGACATGATGTACGCCGGCGACTTCGACGGCTATCGCGCCCGTCCGCCGGAACAGCGGGAGGGGGCGGCCAACGCCACCGGAGTGCTCGGCTACCGCCAGGGCAGTTATGCCGGAGACGCCACCGCGCCGCAGCCCGCCCACGTGCTGACCGCCCGCGGCTACATCGGCGCCGGCACGGTCGAAACCGGCTCCAATCCGAAACGCGGGCCGGGTAGCTTGTACCAGAAGATTTTCGGCTGTCCCTCCGACCGCAACAACTGGGGCCGGCGGCCGAGCGACAACGCGGTCAATTATCTCTACACCAGCTACAACTTTTATCTGATCTCCGAAGATTACGCCGGGGCCACCGGCACCACCGAGAATTTCAAAGACGTCAAGTTCGCCCGCACCCGCCTCGGCGGCAAGGGGCTGCCCGGGAATATGACCTGGTCGGACATGTCTCCCCGCGGCGACGCCTATATGACGACCAACAACTTCTTCTACAATCACAGCGACCAGTGCAACATCCTGACTATGGGCGGCAACGTCCGGACGGTGAGCAAAAACGTCTACGCCCCGTTCGGCGGCGTGCTCTATCCCGCTTATATGAAACTTCTTGACAACCGTTGATCTTAAAGGAGGCTCCCATGCGAAAATTGTTCGGAACGCTGCCCGGTATCACCATGTTGCTGCTCGGTACGGCGGCGACCGCCGCCGACAAAATCGGCCCGCTGACGCCCGCCGAATTCGTCAAAAAAGTCGACCAGCTCAACAACGCCTACGACCGCAAGGTCACCGACCGCAAAGTCGAGCTGACGGCGGCCGACGCCAAGTACCTTTTTGACCGCGCCGACAAGATCTGCAACGGGGTCGTCTACTTCTACAACCGCGAAGAAATTCCGGTCGGCCAAAAAGACATCGACTGGACCGGCAAGCACAAGGCCCACCAGGAGTGGGTGGCCCAGCTCAACCGTTTCTTCATGCTCGAAACCTTGATCGACGCCTACCGCCAGAATCAGGACGAGAAGTACGCCGTCCGGGCCCGCGAGCTGATGGAGGACTGGTTCAATTTCTGGCAGAAGAACGATTTCAAATTCATCGACCCCCAAAAGAACAGTGAGCTCAACACCTCGATCCGGATTCGCAACTGGATCACCGCGCTGGCGGTTTTCCGCAACAGCAAAGCCTTTGACGACGCCTTTGTCAAGCGGACGATCGAGATGATCACCAAGCAGACCAACATGCTTGCCGCCCGCACCAAGGAAGGCGACAGCAACTGGCAGATCGCCCAGGCTTTCGCGCTGCTCGAAGCCGGCATCGCGCTCGACTTCGTGCCCGACTCAGCCGCCTGGCGCGAAAAAGGGGCGCAGGTGCTCAACGGCTGCTTCAAGCGCCAGTTCCGCGCCGACGGTTCGCACGTCGAAAACACCACCGGCTACCACGCCTGGATGACCAACACCATGGTCGACGCCGGCGCGGTCGGCAAACTCCACCCGGAACTCAAACTCGCCGCCGACCCGGCGGTGATCGAGAAAGCGCTCCAATTCGCCCAGCTCAGCCGCCCCTTTGCCTTCAACGACAGCAGCTACGGCAGCAAAACTTTTCCGAAAGTCACGCCGCGCCCCGATTTTACCCAGCTGGCCAAACGCGGCGGGGTGGAGAATTGGAAGCCGCTGCCCTACGGTTACTTCGACAAAGCCGGACTGGTTTTCGGCGGCAACGGCCGCGAGCTCTTCTTCTTTGACGCCGCGCCGTATTGCGCCTGGCACACCCACATGAGCCGTTTGACCTTTGAATTCGCCGCCGACGGCTATCTGCTGCTGATCGACCCGGCGATCTCGACCTACGAGCGCCGCGATCCGCACTACGAATACGGCCGCACCACCTATTCGCACGCGACGGTCAACTTCAACGGCGCGCACCAGGTCCGCAAGAACGCCGAAATGCTCGACGTCAAGCTCGCCGACAACTTCGGCCTCGCGGTGGGCGAATTCAACGGCGGTTCCTTCCTCGGGCTCTTCGCCGACAAGTACGACAAGAATCTCGACGCCGACATGCAGCGGGCGATTCTCTGGCTCGACCGCAATTATCTCCTGGTCTTCGACCGCACCCAGCTCAAGAATTCGCCGGACGGCAAGAGCATCACCAACTACGTCTTTCCGGCCGCGCCGATGGAGAGCTGGAGCCTCGACAAGGACAATCTGAGATGGTTCTCCAAAAATGCCAAAAAGCCAAATTTGCTGGTCCAGATGCTGTTGAAACCGGTTGACAAGGTTGAGTTGACCTGCGCCGAAGGGGTCAAGGAGCCGAAATTCCGCGGCTGGAGCGGCACCGCCCGTGCCGACATGACGCCGTCGCCGACCGCGGAGTTCTCGGCCGACACCGGGTTCAACCCGGTTTCCGCGGTGACTTTGCTCGCCGCTTTCCCGGCCGGAGCCCAGGTCCCGGCGGCCAAGGTGCTGAGCGCCAAGCCCGGCGCAATCGACTTCGACCTCCCCGGCCGGGGCGAAAATCAGCTCCGCTACCAGGTCGACTTCCGCCAGGCGGGCGAACTCGCCGCGGGCAAGGTCAAGGCCGACGCGACGCTGCTCCTGGTCCAGGGCGACAAGATCTTCGTCTACCGGGCGAAGAAGCTCACCGTTGACGGCAAAGAAGTCAAACTTGAGACCCCGGAATTCACCGGCTGGATCAAATAACTCCAAAAATACGGGGGTTGATATGAAGAGGCGCGTTTTTACCCTGATCGAGTTGCTGGTGGTGATCGCGATCATCGCGATCCTCGCTTCGATGCTGCTGCCCGCCCTGAACCAGGCCCGGGAGCGCGGCAAATCCGCCAATTGCCAGGGCACGCTCAAACAGCACGGGGTGGCGGTTCAGCAGTATTTGCAGGACTACGACTACTTCCCCAGCCTCAACAACGACAAGGGAGTGCCCGACCGGCTGACCTGGAAGTTCGCGATGGCTCCCTATCTCGGCATCACCCTCGATCCGGCGATCACCAACGGCAAGCTGCAAACCGCCCTCGGCAAGGGGGCGTTCCGCTGTCCGTCCTGGATCAACGGCAACAACGTGTTTTCCGACGTCCAGTATCTGGTGACCGACAACGCCGCGGCCTACCGCGGCGGCTACGGCTACAACATGCCGTCGCTGTACGGTCTCGGCTACACCTCCGCCGCCGGGATCGTATCCTGGGTCAAAACCAACCGGATCAGGACGCCGAGTGAAACCGTCTGCACCATCGACGCCGCCTGTCCGCCGACCAAAAACGACGACACCAGCCGGTCCGCCAACGCGGTGCCTTACAACGTCGCCGCGTCGGCCACCGACCGGCCCGGCGTCCGGCACCTCGGCGGCCTCAATATCAACTGGGTCGACGGCCACGTCGGCTTCATGATGGAGGGCGAACTCACCAAGGGCAAAGTGTCGCCCAAGGGTTCGAGTTATTCCAATTCTTATTATTATTTCGCCGCCGAAAAATAATGACGAAAGCGTTCCGGCGCGCCGCGCCGGAGCGCTTTTGCCGGATCGAACCGGAAACGAAAGGCCGGATGATGCAACGCAAGAGTTTCACCCTGATCGAATTGCTGGTGGTGATCGCCATCATCGCCATCCTCGCCTCGATGCTGTTGCCCGCATTGAACAAGGCGCGCGACAAGGCGCGCGGGGCGCAGTGCGCCAACAACCTCAAGCAGCTCGGCAGCGCCGAACAGTTTTACATCAACGACAACCAGGAATATTACAGTTATGTGATGGACAACGGCAGTTCGGGCTTCCGGATGCTGCTGCCCTATCTTGGGGTTCCCAAGGCGAAACTCGACACCACCTGGTCGACCAGTCCCGAAATCATCAAACCGGTATTGAATTGCCCGAGCGCGCGCTACATTCACAAATATTATCCGCAGATCGTCGCTTCCTACGGGTTCAACAATTCCGGCGCCACCTTCGGCTACTTCAGCAGCAGTACCAACCGCTCGCCTCTCAAGATCGCCAAGTTGCGGAATCCGTCAAAGGTTTTCGCCCTTGCCGACGGCCGGATGAACACGCTGATCCGGAGCAACCAGATCATCTGGAACGGTGAAACCGCAGCCAATGCCAACGCCGCGCCGACCAACATCGACCTCCTCGAAGTGGTCGAACTGCGCCACGGCGGCTTCCACAACGTGGTTTTTTCGGACATGCACTTCCAGCCGTACCGCACATTCGGCATGCTGAGCACCAGCTCGGAAGGTCGGATTTTCTGGGACGGTGTCATTATCTGACGCGAAAATCTCCGCGCCGCCGTTTGCAAGCATTTCCGGGAAGGATTATATTGAACCGTGAGTGATTTCCGCATCCATTGAACAACGTAGGAGATGAAACCGTGCTGAAGAAACTTTTTTCCGGAATGATCGCGTCGCTGCTGGCCGTCTCGGCGTGGAGTGCCGATTGGGCGTTCGGCGGCGACTTCAAAAACGAGAGCCTCTGGGAGCAGAACAAGGGCGAATGGAACAAGCCCTGGGGCACTTTCAAGTTTGAAAAGGCCGCCGACGGCGCGACCCTCGTCAAAGTGACCGCCGACAAAGCCTCGACGCCGCTTTGCAACCGCAAAACCCGCTTCCCGGTCAAGCTCGGCGACAAAATTGAAGTCGAAGTCACCGTCAAAGGGACCGGAAAGGTCGAATTCGGTCTCTACTCCTACAGTTCAAGCGGCGGCTTCGGCGGCTCATTCATCCGTATCGCCCCGGTCACGGCTGACTTCTCCACCATCAAGGCCACCTTCACCATTGCCAAAACGCGCGAAGTGATGCCGGATTATGTGGTCGTCGCCTTCGGTGCGGCGGCGAATTCCGATTTGACCTTTTCCAACATCGCCGCCCGGCTGGTCAGCGAAGGCGCGCCGGTTCCGGCCGCCGCTACCGCCGCCCCGGCCGCCCCGCGCGACAAATACCTCCTCGAAGACTTCTCCTCGCTCCAGAACTGGACTTGCACCAAGAAAAACAACATCGAACTCGCCACCGACAACGGCAATCAGGCGCTCAAGCTGACCCTCCCCGCCACCGCCACCGGCACCCCGCTGGCGGCGCTCAACGACACCGGCCGCTTCGCCGACGCCAAGGGCCTGAGTTTCCGGGTCAAGGGCGACGGCCAGCCCCACTACCTCCCGGTCTCGGTGGCCGGGCTCAGCAGCAACACCGGCTCCTGGCGCTACACCGCCTACGTGCCGGTCAAGGGCAGCGACTGGCAGACGGTTACGTTGGCCTGGGACGACTTCCTCGCCCCGCGCGGCGCGACCTACGGCAAACTCGGCTCGGCGGGCGGCTTGACCCCCGCCGGGATCGGCACCGTGGTCTTCGGCGACCGCTGGGAAATCACCCACTGCAACGCCAAAATCGAGCCATTCACGGTGCTGATCGACGACGTCAGAATGGTCGACAAGGCTGAAGCCAAACCCTTCAAAACCTACCCCGAGCGTCCGCTTGCCGACGTGATCGCCAAAATGAAGGCGGGCAAGGACGTTCTGATCTACTGCTCCGGCGACTCGATCACCGCCGGCACCTCGGTCGCCGATCCCGATCAGAACCGCTACGGGGTGGTGCTGGAGGGGTTGCTCCGCAAGGCCTTCAACAACGACAAGATCAAAGTCCGCACCATCGCCGTCGGCGGCGCCCACACCTACGATCTGCGCACCTGGGTCGGCCGCGACTTCGAAAACGCCAAACCCGATCTGGTGACGCTCCACATCGGCTACAACGACAAGAGCGGTCTGGTCACCCCCGACGCCTACCGCAAGTCGGTCGAGGAATATCTCGAACTGGTCAAAAACGAGACCGCGGGCTCGCCGGCGTTTCTCCTGCTCGCCACCATTCCCGGCCAGTATGACCGCTACACCATGATGGACGACTTCGCCGACGTGATCCGTCAGATCGGCAAGGACAAAAACATCGCGGTCTACGACCTCGCCAAAGACTTCAAGGCGCTCGGCCGCGACGGCATGGCGCCCTTGATGGCCGACATGGCCCATCCCAATAACGACGGGCACAAGCTGATCGCCGAAAAGATCGCGGGTTACCTTGCCGGAAAATAAGATGGCGAACCGTCCCGATATTGCGCTCCCCGCCAAAACGGTGTGGCCGGGCAGCACCCAGCTTGGCCCGGTGCCGGCGGTGCTGGTCGGTTGCGCCGAACCCGACGGGTCCAGGCCGAATCTGATCACCGTCGCCTGGACCGGGATCGTCTGCTCGCAGCCGCCGATGCTGTCGATCTCGGTCCGCCCGGAGCGCCATTCGCACGGCCTGATCAGCCGGAGCGGCGTCTTCACGGTCAATCTGACCACGGTCGAAATGGCCGCCGCGACCGACTGGTGCGGGGTCAAATCCGGCCGCGACTTCGACAAGTTCGCCGAATGCAAACTCACCAGGCTCCCCGGAAGTGAAGTCAATGCCCCCGGCGTCGCCGAATCCCCGGTGACGCTGGAGTGCCGGACCACCCAAGTCATCAAACTCGGCAGCCATGACCTCTTTCTCGCCGAAATCGTCGCGGTTCAGGTCTCAAGCGACCTCCTCGACGCCGAAGGCCGGTTGTCGCTGGAAAAAGCGGGGCTTCTCGCCTACGCCCACGGCCACTACTACGCCCTCGGCCGCAGCCTCGGCCACTTCGGCTTCTCGGTCCGCAAAAAGAAACCCGCCCGCCGGAAATAAAAAAAGATCGTTCACGGTCGGTCCGGGGGCTCCTTGCCCCTTCTCGACTCCCTGCTCCAAAGGTTCGGAGGTCTCTTCGCTTTTTGGCGGAGAGACCTCTTCGCGTTCGTACTTCAGGCGGGGCGTGGCACGTCGATGCCGCGCTTGACCGGCCCGTGGCATGCGGAATTCGGGAGTGTCGATGCCGGGAGTACTCCCCCTGCCTGCGCTGCCGTATGACGGCAGTCATGGCCGACCGGGAGAGGGGAGCACGGACAGACTAGGACCATGGACGACATTGACGACAGGTCCTGCGGGGTTTTCCCGCGTCCAAATCGTCCAAGCTGTCCAAATCGACCAAGCGGGCTTGTGCGCGCACGGGCGAGTCATCCGCCGTGGAGCTCGCGCACCGCGCCTGTCGGCTCTATTCGCGGAGCAGTTGTCGCTTTGTTCCCATTCCCGCCCCGGGTTTCCCCGGCGGCGGGGAGGGGGCTCAGGCGCGTTCTTTGAGGTAGTTGAGCGCGGCGGCGGCGCCGGCGTAGTAGCCGATGTCGCGGCGAAGTTCGCTGGGGACGAGTTCGCAGTCGGAGATGGTTTGCGCCCAGGCGTATTTGGGGAGCGCCTGGCGGACCGGCTCCATGAAGAGGTCGCCGATCGCCCAGGCGAAGGTGCCGAGGACGAGTTTGGCGGGGTTGAAGGTATTGAGCAGCATCCCGAAGGCCTGGGCATTGCGGTCGCAGATGTCGGCCCAGAGCTCGACCGCGTAGGGGATCCCGGCGCGGACGGCCTTTTCAAAGACCAGCATGTCGATGTTTTCGAGTTTGCCGCCGGCTAGTTCGATGACCGGGTGGCCGGGCTGATTTTTGAGCTCGTCCTGGATTCGCAGCGCGATGGCGCGGCCGCCGCAGTAGGCTTCGTAGCAGCCTTTGAGGCCGCAGGCGCACTGGATGCCGTTGCGCTCGATCACGGTGTGACCGATTTCACCGGCGTAGAAGCCCTTGCCGCGGACCAGGCGGCCGGCGGCGATAATGCCGCCGCCGATGCCGGTGCTCATGGTCAGATAAATGAAGTCGTCGCAGCCGCGACCGGCTCCAAAGAACCATTCCGCGAGGGCGGCGCAGTTGGCGTCGTTTTCAAAGGTGCCGGGGATGCCGAGCTGGTCTTCGAGGTATTTGCGGATCGGGACGTTGCGCCACTTGGGATTGTTGGTCGGGTTGGTCATGATGCCGTTGACCGGGTCGGCGGGGTAGGGGGCGGAGATGCCGAACGCGCGGATGTCGGCCATCCGCAACCCGGCTTCGGCAACGAGGCTTTTGCCGATGGTGACCAGCTGCGGAAGGATGTCGTCGGGGTGGGTGTCCTTGTTTTCAATCCGGCCGCTGCCGATCAGCCGGCCGTCGCTGGAAGTGAGGCCGATGCCGAGCTTGGTGCCGCCGACGTCATAGCCGAGAACATAGAAGGGGACGGACATAAAAAATACCTCGTTATATTTTGCTTTTTTCCTTGAAAAAATACGTTGAAGCAATATAATTCTTACATGCATATTTTCAAGTTTTCGGTTTCAAATAAAGGATGATTCAAAAGATGTTTTCCTCGATGGCGATTCTGGCTTCCACGGTGGCCGACGGTTCGTCCCCCACGGTATATTATGCGTTTCAGAACAGCGACTTGGTCGGTCAGTCGATTGTGGTGCTGCTCTTGGTCATTTCGATCTTCACCTGGACGGTGATGCTGGACAAGGGGATGGCGCTCTACCGCGCCCGCCAGTTCTCCGACCGGTTCCTGTCGCGATTCCGCAACAACCGCTCCGGCATCGCGGCGCTGGTGCGCGAAGGCGCCGCCAATGCCGCCCCGGTGGCCGAGGTTTACAATGAGGGGATGGAGCGCTTGCTGGAGTTTTACGAGGAAGGCGCGCCGGGGAGCTCGACCTACGCCGCCACCGCGGCGGTCCGGCCCGGCACCGGCCGCCAGATGCCGCCGGTCAAACTGACCGAAGCCCAGCTCAACGCGATCCAGGCGGTGCTGGAGAGCGAAGTTTCCAGCCAGATTTTCAAACTCGAAAACCGCATCGGATTCCTCGCCACGATGGTCAGCTTGAGTCCGTTCCTCGGCCTCTTCGGGACGGTCTGGGGGGTGATGACCGCGTTCTGCGGGATTGCGCTTGCCGGCAAATCGGACTTCGCGGCGCTGGCGCCGGGGGTGGCGGGGGCGCTGCTGACCACCGTCGCCGGGCTGGTGGTGGCGATTCCGTCGCTGATCGGCTACAACTTCCTCACCAACAGCATCCGCAAATTCACCGTCGAACTCGACAACTTCATCGAGGAGTTCATGGTCAAAGTCAAGCTCGAACAGCTCGGCTCGGGTGTGGATGCCAAAGAGGAGTGAGCCATGAGCCGCCGCAGAAGAAGACCCTCGACGATGAACACGATCGACCAGATCAACGTCACCCCGCTGCTGGACCTGACGTTTCTCCTGCTGATCGCCTTTATGATCACCATGCCGCTGATGGAATACGGCACCAGCGTCAATCCGCCGGAAATGAACGGCCAGGTGCTGCCGCCGGATAATTTCAAGAGCGTCACTCTGACCAAAGACGGCGCGCTCGACTATGAGAAACGGATTGTTTCGCGTGAGGAGCTGATGACGCATCTGCGCGATCTCAAAAATACCGCGCCGAAAACCATTCTGCTGGTCCGCGCCGACGGTTCGCGAAGCTACAACGACGTCATCGCCCTGATGAAGGATATCAAAAATTCGGGCTTCACCAATATTTCACTGGTGACCCAGGCTGAGAATCGAACTTCCGGGAAATGAGCACGCTTGAGGCACATGCCCCGGTCCCGATTTCGCCGCCGGGGAGATCCAAACGCATTCTGGTCAATGTGTTGATCATCCACGTTCTGGTGGTGGCGCTGCCGATCGGCTGGGTGCTGCTGATGGCCCAGTTCACCGACCGCGAGGAGGCCTTGTCGATCAACATCGTCGACGATCCCTCGGAGGGGCCGGTGACCGGCCCGATCACCATGCGCCGGGCTCCGTCGGACAACCCGGGGCCGGAACCCGCGCCGCCCGCCCCCGCGCCGCCGGCC
>CAZRFG010000012.1:0-24608 GCA_964599205.1 uncultured Victivallaceae bacterium | reverse complement strand
CCTCAACAAAATGAACCAGAATCACTTGTGCTACCGTTACACCACGGGGCTGCGTACTCAATTAATATAATGCGGAATTTCGCAAAAGCAAGCTGTTTTCGGCGGGAAAAATTATTTTTATTGCGGATTTTCGGCGCTTTCGCGCTTTTTGGGATCGGGCCGGAGCAGGGTCGAAAGCATGAAAATTCCCACTCCGACGCAGATCGCGCAATCGGCGATGTTGAACACCGGGTAGTGGTATTTGCCGTAGTAGAGGTCGAAGAAATCCACCACTTCGCCCCGCCAGATCCGGTCGATCGAGTTGCCCGCCACCCCGGCGAGCACCGTGAAAATGGCGAAATAACGCTCCACGTAACCGTCGGCGAGATACCGCATGAAGCGGATGGCCAGGACCGTCACCAGCAGCGCCACCAGCAGCAGCAGCCAGCCGTGTCCCTCGAGAATGCTCCAGGCCGCGCCGCGGTTGGTGACGTAGGTCAAAGCGAAAAAGCCGTCGATCAGCGGACGGCTTTCGTATTTGGTGAAGGTGCTTTCGACCACCACTTTGCTGACTTGGTCGAGCAGCAGCAGGAAACCCGCCCAGCCCAGTGAAAGGCCGATGACGATCCGTTCCTCGCTGCTGTTGCTGCCGAGCCGGCCGGAGAGTTTGATCATGACATCGATTCCGGGGTCAGAAGCGGTTGCGTTTTTCGCGTTCGCTCTTGCACTTGATGCAGTAGATGGCGTAGGGGCGGGCTTCGAGGCGGGCTTCGGAAATCGCCTGGCCGCAGTCGAGGCATTTGCCGTATTCGCCGTCGACCAGCCGGCGGATCGCCGCTTCGATCAGTTCCAGCACGTTGCCTTCCTCGGTCAGCAGCCGGAGCTCCATTTCGTGACGCGCATTGTCGCTGCTGACGTCGGCCATGTGGGTGGTCACACCGCGCTTGTCGGCGTTGCTGCAGTCCAGCGCGTCTTCCGCATGGTACTTCATGCGGCCGAGCACGATTTCCCGGGCCTGAATCAGCCGGTCGTAGCGGATTTTATCGATGCCTTCGAACTGAGGCATGACCTTGACAGCTTTGCGCATGGGGTGCTCCTTCCATAAATAATGGGGGGATATCAATACAGCTCTTCTTGACATATCATAACAATATAACATCGTTTACCGGACTTTTCAAGTCCCGGAACCGGCCATGGGAAAAAAGACGCTTTTTTTTGCCGGGCTTGCTTGCGAAATGGAGAATAAGGTGTATTTTATATGACCGCTGTTTTAGCGGAACCGGTGATGCCGCGGCCCCATAAACAGGCTTGACGCCGCCTTCTGCCGGAGAGATCAACCGGAAATCCTCGGGATTTCCAAACGCGAAAGGGATTGGTTATGCCAACCGCAAGTCGAGCGAAACACAAGTTCTGCCGTCGCATCGGCCAGTGTATCTGGGGATGCCCGAACTGCCCCACCGTCAAGGGGATGGCGCGCGCCTACGCCGCCGGTCCGCATGGCAAGGGCAAACGCAACAAGCTCTCCACTTACGGGGCGCTGTTGATCGAAAAACAGAAACTCAAGAACTACTACGCGATCAGCGAAAAACAGCTTCAGATCGCTTACGCCAAGGCCAAGGCCGGTACCGGTCAGACCGGTGAAAAGATGTTCCGCGCCCTGGAAACCCGCCTCGACGCGCTGGTGTTCCGGGCCGGTTTCGCGCCGACCATTTTTGCCGCCAAGCAGTTCGTCAACCATGGTCACATCCTGGTCGACGGCAAGCGCGTCGACCGCGCTTCCTGCCAGCTCAAAGAAGGCCAGGTGATCAGCATCGACGCCGAAAAGTCGCCGGCGATCGCCGAAATTGCCAAAAAGAGCAACAGCGCCGCTCCCGCTTATCTGGAAATCGACCTCGAAAACTGCAAGGCCGCTTTGGTGCGCTTCCCGCAGGCCGAGGAAATTCCGGTGGCGGTCAAGATCATGAGCGTGGTCGAATACTACGCCCGCTGATCTTCGCTCCAGGCGAAATTCCCGGAAAAGCCGATCTTCGTTGGAAGGTCGGCTTTTTTCTTCGGGTTTTTGCAAAAAAAAGCTTGCATTTTGAATTACAGGGTGTAAACTTTTCGTCAAGCAGAGCAAAGGCGCGGGGCCGGAGGGGGATCAGGCGCCGTGAACAACATCCCGAAAGGAACAATGATCATGGATTTCAAAGTTTTTATGATGGCCGCCGCCGTGGGCACGGTCATGTTTCAGGCGGCCGCCGCCGACGAAGCCAAGGCGCCGGCCAAAGACGCCAAGGCCGAAGTCAAGGCTGAAGCCGCCGCCGATATCTGGGCGTTTCTGCCGCCGGTGGTCGCCAAAGTGGACGGCAAAGACGTGACCAAAAAGGAATTCGTCGATTTCATCACCCCGCAGCTGGCCGGTCCGGACGGCAAGATGCCGCCGATGGTCACCCCGGAAATGCTGGTCAAGGTCGCCCCGATGCAGATCAAGGCCTTCGTCGACCAGCGGCTGGTCCTTGCCGCCGCTGAAAAAGCCGGTTTCAAGCCCTCCGCCGAACTGGTCAAGAAGACCCTCAAGGAACAGCTCGAAAAGATGCCCAAAGAGCAGCGCGACATGGTCAAAATGCAGCTCCAGATGCAGGGCAAGAGCGAAGACGCCTACATCGACGAAATGGCCGCCAATCCGCTCGGCCAGCAGGAAGTCGCGATCGGCGCTTATCTCGAAAAGGAAGTGGTCTCCAAGATCGCCATCTCCGACGCCGAAGCCAAAGCCTATTATGAAGCCAACCAGGCCCGCTTCAAGGAACCGGCCGACCCGGCCAACACCATTCGCGCTTCGCACATTCTGATCTCGATCCCCGAAAAAGCCACCCCCGAACAGCTCAAGGAGGTCGAAGCCAAGGCCGCCAAGATCGCCGCCGACGTCAAGGCCGCCCCGGCCAAGTTCGCCGATCTCGCCAAGGCCGAAAGCGCCTGCCCGAGCAAGGAACAGGGCGGTTCGCTCGGTCTCTTCGGCAAGGGCCAGATGGTCAAGGAATTTGAAGACGCCGCCTTTGGCCTCAAGGAAGGTGAAATTTCCGGCCCGGTCAAAACCCAGTTCGGCTATCACATCATCCGCCGCGACGCTTCGGAAAAGGAACGCGTGATGCCGTTCGCCGAAGTCAAGGAACAGCTGGTCAACGGTCTCAAGGGCCAGAAGATGCGCGAAACCGTCGAAGCGATGGTTGAAGGGCTCGAAAAGGCCAACAAGGTCGAATTCCTGGTCAAGCCCGAAGCTCCGGCTCCGGCCGCGGCCCCGGCCGCCGCTCCGGTCGCGAAGTAATCCCGATTCAGCCGATATTGCCCGGCGGGAAGCAATTCCCACCGGGCAATTTTTTTGCCCGTGAATTGACCATGCGAACGGAACGGCGGGGTGGCGCGGTGATTATTTTCCGGTTCGGATTTGCTTTTCGATCCGAACGGGTGTAAATTTACCACGGTTTTTTAGGACTTTTCAGGATTCGGGAGAGATGGAATTATGGCATTGCCTCCTTTTTTGAGTAAACTCTTGCCGCAAGCGGTTTTGCCGCTCTGGCCGACGCGCTGCTGCGCCGGCTCCGGCAGCGCCGCCGATGATTTTCAGCCGGTGCTCGATTGTTATCCGCTGCCCGGCGACCGGCCCCGCCCGGCGATGGTGATTCTGCCCGGCGGCGGCTACGGCGTGCGCGCCCCCCACGAGGGGGTCGATGTCGCCGAGCGCTTCAATCAGCTCGGGATGCATGCCTTTGTGGTACAGTACCGGGTCGCGCCCTATCGCTTTCCGGCTCCCCAGCTCGATGCCTTCCGCGGGATCCGGATGGTGCGCGCGCTTGCCAAACGAACGGACAATCCGTGGCGGATCATTCCCGGTCAGCTGGCGGTCTGCGGCTTCTCGGCCGGCGGCCATCTGGCGGCCTGCACCGGGACGCTTTTCAACGCCCCCGAGGTCAAGGCGGTGGCCGGCGATGAAGCCGACTTCGAGAGCCAGCGCCCGGATGCCCTTGTCCTCGGTTATCCGGTGATCTCTTTCAATTCCGACTGGGGACATGCCGGTTCGGGGCGGAATCTGCTCGGCGAGGAAAGCGGAATCGACCGCGACCGGTTTTCGCTGGAGCAGCGGGTCAGCGCCGAGACGCCGCCGGCCTTTTTGTGGCACACCGCCGATGACGGCGGAGTGCCGGTCGAGAACTCGCTTCGTTTCGCGGCGGCGCTGCAGCGTTGCGGCGTTCCCTGGGGGCTTCATGTGTTTCCGCACGGACGCCACGGCCTCGGGCTGGCGCCGGAATGCCGGGACATTCGAATCTGGGCCGAACTGGCGGCCGAATTTCTGGTCGCCGGCGCCGGATTCGAGCTGGATCAATAATTTTTATGGATCGTACACTTTTTACTGCCAAATTCAAGCGTGACTATGTGGCTGCCTCGGCGGTGGTGATTTTCTTTTTCATCGTGATTGCCGAACTCACGCTGGCGGTCGGCATCCCGGGGTATCTGCTCAAGTCGGACATCTGGGCGCTGCAGATCCAGCGCCAGAATCTGATCGAGAAGTTCGACTCGTTGCGCAATACCATCGCCAAAGCCAAAATCAAGGATTCCGCCGCCGATGAGGAGAGCAAACTGGTGGGCTGGACGCTCAATATGATGGCCAATTATCTGCGGCTGACGCGCAACCGGCTCGACTCCGAGCAGATCGCCGCACTCAATGCGGATCTGACGTCGTTGTATCAGGTGGTCGGCAGACTCAACCAGAACAAGCCTTACAGTCAGGAAATCCAACTCGATCCCGCAATTTTCATACGCGAACAGTGCCGGAAGCTGTCCGGCGCGCCGGAGAAACGTTGAATCATGGAAGCTGAACGTCTTGCGCAAATCATCGATCGATTTCCGTCCTGCCGGATCGCCGTCATCGGCGATTTGATGCTGGACGTGTATTTATGGGGCAAAGTCACCCGGATTTCGCCCGAGGCCCCGGTCCCGGTGGTGGAAATTGAACGGATCAACTGCTGCCTCGGCGGCGCCGCCAACGTGATGCGGAATCTGGTCACCCTGGGCGGCTCCGCACTGGCCTTCGGCCTGGTCGGCGACGATGCCGACGGCGGGGAACTCCGCCGCCAGCTGGCGGAATACGGCATCTCCGACCGCATGATCGCCACCGACGCCGGGCGGCGCACCACCAAAAAAGAGCGGGTCATCGCCGGTTCCCAGCAGTTGATGCGGCTCGATCACGAAGATCTCTACGAGGCTTCCGAATTGATTCGCGAGAAGATGGTCGAAGAGGTGCTTAAATTGATCCGCAAGCGCGCCGTCGACGCGGTGATTTTCGAGGATTACGGCAAAGGCATGCTTTCGGGCGGCATGCTCCAGACCATCGTTGAGGAGGCCGGCCGGCACAATGTGATCACCGCGCTCGATCCCAAGCCGGGCAATCTGCCGCCGATCAAGAATCTGACCATCATCAAGCCGAACCGCCAGGAGGCGGCGGCGATGGCGGGACTGCCGCCGGGGTTGCACGACCGGCTGCTGCCGGCGGAGAAGCTCGACCGGGTGGCGGAACGGTTGCACGAGTTGTGGAATCCGCATTATCTTTTGATTTCCCTGGCCGCCGAGGGGATGGCGCTGTACGGCCGCGACGGCGGCAAGTCGGTGATTCCGACCCGCGCCCGCGAAGTCTTTGATGTCTCCGGCGCCGGGGACACGGTGGTGGCGGCGTTCACGCTGGCGCTGGCCGCCGGAGCGACTCCGGAAGAGGCCGCCGAGATCGGCAATTACGCCGCCGGAGTGGTGGTCGGCAAGGTCGGGACGGTGACCGTCTCGGCCGAGGAACTGAAAGAAGAACTCAAATCCCGATCGGAAGTTTGACCATGAGCAAAACCGTGATCGCCATTCCGGCCCGTTATGCCAGCACCCGGTTCCCGGGCAAACCGCTGGCGCTGCTGGCGGGCAAGCCGATGATTCAACACGTCTACGAGAAAGCCGCCGCGTCCAAAGCCGACGCGGTGCTGGTCGCCACCGACGACGAGCGGATCGCCCGCACCGTCGCCGGGTTCGGCGGCAAAGCGGTGATGACCCGCGCCGACCACCCCTCCGGCAGCGACCGGATCTGCGAAGCGGTGAGCGGCTTTGACTGCGACATCGTGATCAACGTCCAGGGCGACGAACCGTTGATTCCGACCGCGGTGATCGATGAATTGATCGATATCATGCGGCAGCGTCCGGAGCTCGAAATGGCGACCGTGGTGGTGCCGGCGACGCCGGAAAAGCTCAACAGTCCCAACAGCCCCAAGGTGGTGTTCGGGGTCGACCGGATGGCGATCTATTTCAGCCGCGCGGTGATTCCGTACCGGCGTGACGGCAACGAACCGGCGGACTATTACCTCCACTGGGGCATTTACGCTTACCGGCGCAAGACGCTTGAGCGCTTCGTTTCACTGCCGCCGGGACGGCTTGAGATGTGCGAAAAGCTGGAGCAGCTGCGCGCACTGGAGAACGGAATCGGCATTTACGTCCATATTTCCAACCTCGAAAGCATCGGCGTCGACACTCCCGAAGACCTCGCCGAAGCTGAAAAACGTTTGCAAAGGAAGTCCAGATGAACCGGATACAAGTCGGCTCGATAACCATCGGCGGCGGCGATTTGGTTTTGATCGCCGGGCCGTGCATGGCGGAAACCCGCGAAGTCTGCTTCGCCACCGCTGAATATTTGCAGCAGCTCTGCCGTGAATTCGGCATCGGCTATATTTTCAAGGCTTCGTACGACAAAGCCAACCGCTCCTCCGCGACTTCGAAACGCGGACCCGGCCGCAAAGCCGGCCTCGCCATGCTGCGCGAGGTCAAAGAGCACTTCAAGGTACCGGTGATCACCGACGTCCACGAGTCGGAAGAGGTGCCGGAAGTGGCCGAGGTGGCCGATCTCCTGCAGATTCCCGCCTTCCTCTGCCGCCAGACCGACCTCCTGATCGCCGCCGCCAAAAGCGGCCGGCCGGTCAATATCAAAAAGGGACAGTTCATGGCCCCCGAGGACATGCGCGGCGCGGTCGAGAAAGTGCGCCTGGCCGGCAACGACCAGGTGATGCTGACCGAGCGCGGCAGCTCCTTCGGCTATCACAATCTGGTGGTCGACTTCCGCTCGCTGCCGACGATGCGCGCGCTGGGCGTGCCGGTGGTGTTCGACGCGACCCATTCGGTCCAGTTGCCGGGCGGGCTCGGCGGCAGTTCCGGCGGCAACCGCGAATTCATCCGGCCGTTGGCCCGGGCGGCGGCGGCGATCGGCATCGATGTGCTCTTTGCCGAAGTCCATCCGAATCCAGACCAGGCTTGGTCGGACGGCCCCAATTCACTCAATTTCAACGACATTCGGACCGTTCTCGCCGAGGTGAAGGCGATTCATGCGCTTTGCCGGCCGGAAGCATAGGATCATTCAATAATGGTTTTTTACCGCAAAATTTTCCTCGGCGGCATCTTCGCCCTGACGGCGCTGCTGGCCTCCGGCGCCAATTCGATCAACGAACTGCGGGGGCTCAAGACCAAGGATTCGCTCTTTCCGGTCTACAACAAGGACCGGCTGCAGCTGATGATCTACAGCGCCGAAACCGAGCGGCAGGGCGAGTTGATCGCCACCGTCAATCCGGTGATGGACATCATCCGCAAGGATGCCGACGTCGATCTTATCGACACCTCGGTGAAGACTGAGATTTATCCCCTGGGTTCGCCTTTTGTCACGGTGCTGGCGTTTTGGACCAAGCGCCTTTACAGCGAAGGCGTGGTTTCGAGCCACCAGGCCGATATCGATCAGGGGAACCAGTTGGCGGCGGGCGGCGCGCCGGTTTTCTTCCGTTCGCCGCTGCTCGACATCAACGGGGTCGGCTTTGACGCCGATTACGGCAAAAAGACGCTGAAAGTGCGCAGCGACGTCAATATCGTGCTGCGGATCGGCGGCAGCGATCCGCGCCGTCTGTTCAAGGGCGGCGAGCTGCCCGGCAAATACGAGTTTCTGACCGCCAAATCGAACTCGATGGAGGTCGATTTTCCCAAAGGCGAGATCGTTCTGATCGGCAATGTGGTGGTCGCCGAGGATCGCGCCAGAGTCACCTGCGACCGGCTGATCATCAATCTGACCCGCAAGTTCGATGACCCCGTCGCCATCCCGGGCTCGCCGGCGCGGGGAGCCGCCAAGCCCAAAGAACAGCAAAAAATGCCCGACTCTCCCGATGAGCTGGGCGATATGAAGGGTATTTCGCAGATTGTCTGCGAGGGGAACGTGGTCATCGACCGGCTCAACCATGGCGATCCGGCGCCGGCCGAAACCCAGCGGGCGACTGCCGAACGGGTGGTTTACGAAATCAGCGGCGGCAAGATCATCATGACCGGGTTGCCGAATGCCCAGCCCGAATTGCGGCGCGGCGACGACGCGATCAGCGGCGACCGGATCGTCATCTATCGCGAAACCAACCGGATGGAGGTGCTGACCAACTGCAAGCTGGTCTTTTCCCAGCCGGACCGGGATCGCAAAGATCCGAAAAAAGCCGCCGTGCCGACCCGTTTGACTTCCGACGCGATGAATCTTGACTATCGCGGCAATTTTGGCGAATTCGCCGGCCGGGTCCGGGTGGCGGACGAGGCGATGGATCTGGAATGCGGCCGGATGCGGGTCAAGTTCCGCGAAACCGCCCCGGCGAAAAAGAACCTTGCGCCGAATGAAGCGACGCTGTCACTGGTGCCGTCGGCGGAAGAGGGGGCCAAACGCGAACTCTCCGAGATCGCCTGTTTTGAAAAGGTCAAAATGGTGCGGCGGCGCGACAGCCTCGACCAGCCGGAGGAGAAGGCGCTGGCCGATCAGGCGGTGCTGGATTGCCTGGAGCGGCGGGTGACGTTGAGCGGCAAGGAGCCGACGCTGTTTCGTGGCGACGACTCGATGACCGGGCGTGAACTGACGATTTTTCTTGACGATGAACGGCTGACGACGACCCCGCCGACCCGGGTGACGCTCTGCGCCGCGCCGGCGGAAACGGAGGCGGGCAAAAAGGCTGCCAAGAACGACGTCAAAACGATCGTCACCTCCGACTCAAGCGACCTCAATTACGGCGGCAATGTGCTGACTTTTGCGGGCAACGTCAAAGTGCGCGATCCGCGGATGTCGCTCGACTGCGACAAGCTGGAGATTTTCCTCAAGGAGGACAAGGGCGCGGCCAAGCCGGCGAAGAAGGCGGCCGGCGGCGGCGATGCGTTGTCGCTCGGCGGCGGCTCCTCCGCCAAGAAGACGGTGGACCGGGTGGTCTGCACCGGCAAGGTCAAGGCGCGCGATCAGAAATCGAAGCTTGACACCGATCTTTTGACCCTCTATTTCCGCGAAATGCCGGCCAATGCCAAAAAGAGTTCGAGCGCGGTTTTTCAGTCGAAAGATACGGAGCTGGCCAAGATCACCTTTGTCGGCAATGTCCGGCTGGAGACCGTGCCGCGCGATTCGGCGGCGGCGCCGGATGCGCCGAAGGGGGACGACAAGGATCTGGCCCGGGCCAATGCGGCGCTGAGCTCCTCGGAAAAGCCGACGGTGATGACTGCCGATCGCGGTGAAATCGACTTGATGACCAATCTGGCGCAGTTCCACGACAGGGTCAAGGTGGTCGAGACGCGCGCGACTTTGGAATCGGATTCGCTCTACCTCAAAACCCGTGACGTGGTGCCGGGCGAGCCGCTGCCGCCGGAGATCAAGTCGATCGACAACGATCCCTTTGGCACCACCGCGAGCAGCGTGCCGGAGAAGATCAGCATCAGCGACAACAAGGAGCTGGTTGAGGTGGTGGCGCGCAAGAATGTGAAAATCTCGCGGCAACTGGCGGAGGGGGGCAGTCAGCAGGGCACCGGCGACGTGGCGACCTATGACATTCCCAAGCGGACGATCGTGATGACCGGGACGCCGGAGAAGCTGCCGGTGCTTCAGGATGCGATGCGCGGGCGTTTGAGCGGCAAGAAGATCACGGTTTATCTCGCCAACGAGCAGATCACCACTGAGGAGCGGGGGACGATGGAGATCAACGACCCGAATTTGCTGCAGAAGATGAAATAACTTGTATTTTGGCAAAGCGCGGTTACATTTAGTGCGGAGCACAAGAGTGGAGAACGATGGAAAACACGAATGAAATCCTGGTGCAAGCCAGCAACCTGATGAAGGCCTATTACGGACGGCGGGTGGTCAACGATGTGTCGATCAACGTGCGGGCCGGCGAGGTGGTGGGGCTGCTGGGGCCGAACGGGGCCGGCAAGACCACCAGTTTCTACATGGTGATGGGCCTGATCCGGCCGGACAGTGGCAAGGTGACGTTCCGTGATGTGGACATCACTCATATGCCGATGTACAAGCGCGCGCGCATGGGGATGGGATATCTCGCCCAGGAGCCGTCGATTTTCCGCAAGTTGACGGTGGAAGAGAACATCATGGCGATTCTGGAGACGCTGGCGATCAGTTCGCAGGAGCGGCAGAAGCGGTTGCGCGAGCTGTTGGACGAGCTGGAGTTGACGCGGTTGTCGAAGCAGAAGGCGATGACCTTATCGGGGGGGGAGCGGCGGCGGCTGGAGATCACCCGGGCGCTGGTGACCAATCCCTTGTTCATCATGTTGGACGAGCCTTTCAGCGGGGTGGACCCGCTGGCGGTGTATGATGTCCAGCAGATTATTTTGCAGTTGAAGAAGCGGAATCTGGGGATTCTGATCACCGACCACAACGTGCGTGAGACGTTGTCGGTGGTGGACCGGGCTTATTTGATGTGTCAGGGGAAGATTCTGGTGGAGGGGAGCCAGGAGTTTCTGGTGAATGACGACAAGGCGCGGGAGGTCTACCTCGGGCCTGCGTTCTCGATGTAAAAAAATAAAAAAAGCGCGAAGTGCCAAAAAAGAAAAAGGCGCGAAGCGCCCAATCCCATCCTCCGTTGTACGGAGGCGTGGTCCAGCGGCGAAACGCTGGTCGCTCGCTGAAAGGCGAGCGAAGCTAAGCGATAGGGCTTCCCCCGGGGCCGGCGGAGCCGCCGCCGCTCTGCGGGAGTGAAACAAGCGGCGCAAGAGCAACGCGAATTGCGCCGCGCGATTGAGCTGAGCAGGCGGGCCGTCGGTCGCGGGGCAAGCGTAAAACGGGAGCGGGTTTGGTACGGCGGCATGGAGGGGATGGTTGAAGCGGCATTTTGCAGGTTGCTTCGGAACGGCCGTTCCGGCCGCAGGCGGGGAGCCGCCTCGCACCCCGCAAGAGGGCTTCACGCTCTCTTGACTCTGCGCCGGGGCGGGGCCCCGGACCGGGGCAGTTAAGATCGTCACGAAGTTTCCGCGTCCTTCCGTGGAGGGGGAGCGCGGAGGTAACATAGAAGGAGGTTAGTATGAACATTGTCATCACCGGACGGAATTTCACTGTCACCGACTCGCTCAAGGAGACGGTGGAAAACAAGCTTCGGGGTATTTTTGAAGATAAGTCTTTGAAAATTTCCTCGGCGACCGCAGTCATGAGCATCGAAAAGAACCGTTGCCGTGCCGAATTCGTAGTTTATTACAAAAACCACGAGGCCGCCGCCTCGGTCGAAGGCTTCGACATGTACATCGTCATCGACGAAGCGATTGCCAAACTCGACGCCCAGCTCGCCAAGTTCCTCGACAAAGTCCAGGATCACAAGGCGATGCCGCTGCGCGACGTCACCGCCCCCACCGAACCGATGCCGGAATAAGTTCCGGTTTCGCTTCCAGCCTCAACTCAGGTGCGCCCTCCCGACCGGAGGGCGTTTTTTTTTCGCCGCGCCGCCGGCCGGGCGGAGCCGGGGATTGATAATTGTTTCAATTCCGAAGCGAAAAAAAATTTGCTTTTTGCAAAAGAGACAATATAGTAACTGCTTCCGACTGTTCGTCGTTTATTTTTTGGAGGTTGTTTATGGAAAAGTCGCTGAAGGAAAAGTCAATCGAACTCTACGCCCGGTATGTGATGCCGACCTACGCCCCGAAGGTGCTGTTCACCCGAGGAGCGGGGGCGCGCCTCTGGGATGCCGACGGCGCCGAGTACCTTGACTTCGCCACCGGGATCAGCGTCTGCAACCTCGGCCACTGCCATCCCGGCGTGACCCGGGCGATCCAGGAACAGGCGGCCCGGTTGGTTCATGTCTCCAATCTCTATATGAATGACGTCACCCCGCGTCTGGCCGAAAAACTCGGCACCCGGGGCTTCGACGGCGTGGTCTTTTTCTGCAACAGCGGCGCCGAAGCCAATGAGGGCATGTTCAAATTCGCCCGCAAGATCGGCAACGAAAAAGGCAAAAACGAGATTATTTCGATGCAGGACTCGTTCCACGGCCGGACGCTGGCCACGCTGGCGGCCACCGGGCGGGCCAAATACCGCAAGGGCTTCGGCCCCGACATGCCCGGCTTCAGCCAGGTGCCGTTCAACGACTTCGACGCGCTCGCCGCGGCGGTCACCGACAAGACCTGCGCGATCGTGATCGAGCCGGTTCAGGGCGAGGGGGGCATCCTCCCCGCCGATCCGGGTTATCTGCGGAAAGTCCGGGCGCTTTGTGACGAAAAGAGCATTCTGCTCCTTTTCGACGAAGTTCAGTGCGGTCTGGGCCGGACCGGGACGATGTTCTGTTTCCAGAATTTCGGCGTCGAGCCGGACGCTTTTTCGATGGCCAAAGCGATTGCCAACGGTTTCCCGATGGGCGCGTTTATGGTCAAGCGCCAATATGCCGGCACGCTGCCGCCCGGAAACCACGCTTCGACCTTCGGCGGCACACCGCTGGCCTGCGCGGCGGCGCTGGCGGTGCAACAGGCTTTCGACGACGAAAAGGTGCTTGATAACTGCCGCGAAATCGGCGCTTATCTGGTGAAACGCCTCGGCGAGATCACCAAGCCCTATGCCTTTGTCCAAAAAGTGCGGGGCCTCGGCATGATGATCGGGGTGGTGCTCGACCGCGAAGCCGGCACCCTGAGCTCGATGCTGATGGCGGAAAAACTGGTGACGCTGACCGCCGGCGAAACCGTGTTGCGGCTGCTGCCGCCGCTCAACCTCTCCCGGTCCGAGGCCGACCGGGGGCTGGCCGTGATCGAGCGGGTGTTGGCGCAGTATGCCAAAAAGATACAATCGGAGTGATCAATTATGAATAAAGACTTATTGACCCTGAACGACCTCACGGTCGATGAAATTAACGAACTGTTTGACCGGTCGGCGCATTTGAAGAAACACCGGATCAATCTTTCCCGCACCCCGTTGCGGGGCAAGAGTATCGGGATGATTTTCGCCAAGTCTTCGACCCGGACCCGGGTCTCCTTTGAAGTCGGCATTCACGAGCTCGGCGGCTTTCCGCTCTACCTCGACCAGGGCCGGATGCAGGTCGGCCGCGGCGAAACCGTCGCCGACACCGCCCGGGTGCTCAGCCGCTTTCTCCACGGCATCGTGATCCGGACCTTCAGCCAGGCCGACGTCGAGGAACTCGGCCGTCACGCCTCGATTCCGGTGATCAACGCGCTGACCGACGAGTACCATCCCTGTCAGATTCTCGCCGACCTCTTTACCGTCAAGGAGTATTCCGGCAAGGTCGAGGGGGTCAAACTGGTCTTCTACGGCGACGGGCAGAGCAATATCGCCAATTCGCTGATCAATGCCGCGCGGCTGATCAACTTCGAACTGGTGATCGCCGCGCCGGCCGAATTCGCCCCGCGCTCCGAGCTGATCGGCGGCGCGCCCAATATCCGCTGGGAAGCCGATCCCCTGAAAGCGGCCAAAGACGCCGATTACGTCTACACTGACGTCTGGGTCAGCATGGGATTCGAAGAGGAAAAAGCGCACCGGCTGCAGGTTTTCGCGCCGTACCAGATCAATATGGATGTGATTCGCGAAGCTTCGCCCAAGGTCAAATTGCTCCACTGTCTCCCCGCCCACCGCGGCGAAGAGCTGTCGGCCGAGGTGATGGATTCGGATTATTCGATCGTCTTTGACGAAGCCGAAAACCGGCTCCATGTCCAGAAGGCGCTGCTGGAAATGCTGATCAAGTAAGAACCGATGGAACAGGGGATCACCACATCGGTTTTTGAAATTTTCAAGCCCGGTCCGGGGCCGTCCAGTTCCCATACCATCGGACCGATGCGGGCGGCGGCGGATTTCCTCGGACGGCTGCGTTCGCTCGATCCGGCGACGGCGGCCGCCGCGGAACGGCTCGAACTCGACTTTTTCGGTTCGCTCGCCGCCACCGGCAAAGGCCACGGCAGCGACCGGGCGGCGGTGGCGGGATTGCTCGGCGAACTCCCCGAAAGCTGTGACACCGGCCTGCTGTCCCGGGTGCTGACCCCGGCGTGCCCCGCGGTTACCGTCGTCTTCGCCGGCCGCGAGGTCGGGTTTGACGCCGGCAACATCCGCTGGTGCTTCGGCGAGCATGCCTATCCATTTCAGAATACGATGCGGCTCCGGCTGTTTGACGACAAAGGCCGGGAACTGCTGGACGAGGTCTACTACTCGGTCGGCGGCGGCTTCATCCGCCGCGAAGGGGAACCCGAGCCGGAGCGCCGGATTCTGCCCTATCGTTACCTCAGCATGGACAGTTTCAAGCTGCTGGCCCTGAAATACAATTTGCCGCCGGTCGCGATGCTGCGCGCCAATGAGCTGGCGACCGGGTTGCACGCGTCGGAAGCGGAGCTCGACCGCAAGCTCGATTTCCTGATCGACACCATGTTCGCGGCGGTCGAGCGGGGACTCGGCGCCGAGGGGCTGCTGCCGGGGCCGATCGGGTTGTCGCGGCGCGCCAAACGCGTCTTTGAACGGGCCAACCGGAGCGGCTTGCACGACCGCTTCCTGGTGCTGCTGGACGCTTTCGCGCTGGCGGTGGCGGAGGAGAATGCGGCGGGGAGTGTGGTCGTCACCGCGCCGACTTCGGGCTCGGCGGGCTTGCTTCCCGGAGTGATGTATCTTTTGACCGTCGAATGCGGCATGCCGCGTGCCAAACTGCGCGACGGCCTGATGGCGGCGGCGCTGATCGGGATGATCGCCCGCGCCAACGCCAGCATTTCCGGCGCCGAGGTCGGCTGTCAGGGCGAAGTCGGCGTTGCCTCGGCGATGGCGGCGGCACTGCTGAGTTTCGTCCACGGCGGCAGCCTCGCCGAAATCGAATGCGCCGCCGAAATCGCCCTCGAACACCATCTCGGCATGACCTGTGATCCGATCGAGGGGTACGTCCAGATTCCCTGCATCGAGCGCAACGCAATCGGCGCGGTGACCGCGTATAACAGTTATCTCCTGGCCTCGGTGTCCGATCCGGCATTGCAGAAAGTCAGCTTTGACGAGGTGGTGGCGGCGATGCTCCAGACCGGACGGATGATGCCGGCCGGATTCAAGGAAACCTCACAGGGCGGGCTGGCAGTGTGTTCGCTCTGCCGTTGAGTTGGAAAATGATGATCTTGCGAAATCAAAAAAGCTTGCTGAGAGGCGTTCTCGCGCTGCTGTCGTTATGGCTGCTGGCGGCGGGCGGCTGCGTCAGCTACGACACCTATCGCCAGGAACGGGCGGAGCGGGCGGCGCGTCATTTCGACCAGATCCGCGACCGCGAACTTCCCGACGGCACGGTGCTGACGCTGGTCGACTGCATCGAGCTGGCGCTGCTGCGCAACGTCGATCTCGAAGTCAGCCGGCTCGAAGAACGGATCGCCCGCGAACGGGTGACCGCCGAAGTCCTCGGCATGCTGCCCGACCTGGAAGTTTCCAACAACTGGTCGATGCGGAGCAACCGGCCGGGGTCGTCGAGCAAGAGCATCAGCACCGGCGGTGCGACTTACAACTACAGCCAGAGTTCGGAGAAGTTCGAAAACGATTTCAAAATCGAGATGGCGCTGAGCGTGCTCGACTTCGGACTCGCCTACTTCGGCTCCTCACAGGCTTCGGACAAGGCCTTTATCGAAACCGAACAGCTGCGGCGGACCGAGCAGAACCTGCGGCTCGAGGTCACGCGCGTCTATTTAAAGGTGGCCGCCACTCAGGACGCGATGGAGATCACCGAGAAGCTGCTGGAGAAATGCCGCAATGTCACTCAACTGATCGCCGGGATGCTCGAAACCAAAACCATTTCGCCGCTCCGGCTCTACGACGAATATGAACGCTTCGTCAAGCTCCAGCAGCGGCTGATGGAGTACCGCCGCAGTTATGAGGACGGCTGCATCGAATTGCG
Source organism: uncultured Victivallaceae bacterium (assembly GCA_964599205.1). GTDB lineage: Bacteria > Verrucomicrobiota > Lentisphaeria > Victivallales > Victivallaceae > JAVBUI01. The sequence goes on along the minus strand of CAZRFG010000012.1, from coordinate 8,460 downwards.
GGCGCTGCTCGGAATGGCGCCCACCAGCCGGATCCGGCTCGACACTTCGATGCTGCGGCGGTTGCCGAGTTTCGGGACCCCGGACATTGAGCAGCTGGAGCTGGCCGCGCTGACCCAGCGCCCGGAACTGATGAGCATGGATATGCAGGCTCACGTGACTTTGACCGAATCGCGCAAGATCATCCTGATGATGTTCCCCAACGTCCGGATTTTCACCGACTGGAATGATTCGAGCAATATCTTTCTCTACAAGAGTTCGTGGTTCGAACTCGGCGTGCGCGCCGCCTACAACCTCCTGAAGTTGCCGCAGCAGGTCGCCCGCTACCGGGTGACCAAAGCGGAATTCGATGCCATGGATACCCGGACGCTGGCCCAGACCATCGCGGTGATGGCCCAGGTGCGGATCGCCCACGCCAATCTCCTCGAAGTCCGCGACAAGTACGAACTCGACGACAAAGTTTATCAGGTTTACCAGGCCCACCTCACTCAGGCCGAAAAGAACGTCGAATCCGGCGGCGCGCTGTCGCAGCTGGAGCTCGACCGGCTGCGGATCGAATGCGCCGAGACCGACATTCAGCGGGTGATTTCGCTGAGTCGCTGGCTGCTCGGTTACTATCAGTTGATGAACGCCGCCGGGGTCTCCACGCTGGATCCGGAAGTGCTTGCCGGAATGGCCGCCGAGGTGGTTCCGGAGGGCGACAAAACCACCCCGAAAACAACCGAAAAAAAGAGCGAATAACAGTTTTTTTTAGAAAAAAAAGCGATCCGCGGAGAAAGTTCCTTGAAAAGACTTTTGCCGTGTGCTATTGTCATCGTTGAGTTTTTGTATCTTAATTGCAAATATATGTAAAATTTTTATAGGATCGGTGCGTTATCCGGTACAGAGCAAAAAATGTCCCGGACCGCCGACAAGAGAGGAAGTGATTATGTATCAACTCGAAGACCGCATCCTGTTCGACGGCGCCGCCGTGGTCGACGTGGCGGCCGCCGCGCAGCAGCAGGCCAATGAAACTCAGTCGCAGCAGCCCGATGCCGATAAAGCGCAAAACGCAGGCTCCGAAAATACGGAGCATGGTTCATCGCAGTCCACCGCGACCGGTGCCGATGCGTCTTCCGATTCCCTCTCAACGCTCGTCAACAGCGATCACTCGGCGGCTGAGCTTGCCGCCGCGGCGGCGCCGGACTGGAACGGCGGCGAAAACAAAACCAACGTCCTGGTGGTCTCCGACGCGATCTGGAATACCGAGGGCCTGCTCTCCGGCGTCAAGGACGGCACCATCGTCATCCACTTTGACCCCGCTAAAACCACCGGCGCCGAACTTCTCCAAATGATCAAGGACGCGCTCGGCGACCGCCAGGCGGACAGCATCGGCTTCCTCACCGGCGCCTCCCGCGACGGCCAGTTTTCGGTCATTGCCGACGGCAAAACCTCGCTCGGCTCGCTCGGCGACGACGCCCAGCAGCAGTTCTGGAGCGGACTCGGGCATATGCTTGCCCAGGACGGCCGGGTCGACCTCTTCGCCTCCAAACTGGCGGGCAGCGAAACCGGACGCGACCTGGTCGACGGCATCGCCGGCCTGACCGGGCGTGACGTCAACGCTTCGACCGATGTCAGCGGCGACGTCGACGCCGGCGGCGACTGGGATCTCGAGTACACTTCCGCCGACCGCTCCGGCAATCATGCCGCGGCCGGCCTGATCGCCGATTATTTCGACACCCCGGCGCTTGACGGATACGATCATTTGCTGAGCGGCGCCAAAGAGATCGCCTTCATCAACCCGACCGTGCTCGGCCAGGAGTCGATCATCGCCGGGCTGGGGCCGGATGTCGAAGTGGTGTTTCTGCCGCGCGAAAAAGCGTTCGAATTCATGACCGATTACCTCAAGGGCTGCGACGATCTCGACGCCATCCATCTTTTCACCCACGGCGAAGAGGGGCAGTTCATCCTCGGCTGGACCGAGAATGTCGACTCCGATTTCATCAATGCCCACCGCGAAGATTTCGCAGTCTGGGGCCAGGCGATGAATCAGACCGGCGACATCATGGTGTACGGCTGTAACGTCGCCGCGGACGCCGCCGGTGAACACTTCGCCGATCTGCTCGGCGAAGCGACCGGGCGCGATGTTGCCACCTCGACCGACCGGGTCGGTTACGGCGGCGACTGGATCATGGAATACTCGGCCGGCCGGATCGAAACCCACGGCTATGTGTTCAACAATTACTTCTATTCGCTTGCCCAGTTTACGGTCAAGAACAACGCCGACGACCCGATTTCCAGTCCGAGCGCGATCAATCGTTCCGATCTGTCGTTGCGCGAAGCTATTTATATCGCCATGGACGGCGATCTGATTGTTTTCGATTCGGCGGAAAACCTTAGCAAGAGCAATCGCAATGTCGGGATCGATCCCTACACCATTTTACTGTTTGATACGCTGGTGATCGACAAGAATATCACCATTGACGGCACCATTCTGATGCCTGGTACGCCAACCCGTTACCGGCAGGTTACGCTCGATGCTTCAAATACCTCTGAAGTGGTATTGAGCTGGGGTGCCACGGTCACCACCGATACCATCACCCGCAACGGAATTCAGGTTGACGGCGATCTTGGGGTGGTCCAGATCGGCGCGGGCGGTTGGACTTGGAGCGACTACCATATTTTCGACAGCAGCAATCATTACCTCTCCGACGTCGTACTCAATGCCGCGGTTAAATTGCTTGAATCGTTTGAACTCAAATACGACAACCAGCTTCAGGGAACGGCGACCCTTGCCGCCGGAACCGATTTTGCCGGGCACAACCTGGTCATGACCGGCGATATCGGCAATGGATCATTGCCGCTTAACGGCAATTGGGACGTGCTCTGCGACATGCAGCTTTCCGGTGCAATGACCCTGGCCGGGGGGCATGACAGCTTTTATATCGGCTCCACTCTTTATGCCGGCACCGGAGTCGGCGGCGGTACGGTTCTTCAGGGAGGGACCACCATTGCCGCCAATTCCAGAATCGTCGGCGTGCTGCATCGCGCCGACGGTTCGACTTCGTCGTTCAACTCCACCTCGCTGACGGTTGCCGCCAATGAATATGTGGTGCTGACTTCGGATTCGTATTTCGCCGACGGCTCGTCGATAGCCGGTGGCTCGTTGCTGAAGGGGAACTCCACTACCGGCGCGATTGCTCTTGGCGGCGGAACCAGCATCGGTACCGGCACGACGTTGTTGACCGCAGGGCTCGGTACTTTGACCAGCGATTTCACGGTTGTTCGCGGATTTACGCTGAATTCCGGAATCGTACTTGCCGGGAATTCCATTTTGCCGACCGGCACCTTGATGTACAAAGCAGGCGATCTCAATTACAGCGTGGGAACCACGGCCAGCACTTATATTTACGCTGGTACTTACACCTATCAGGCCGGGGACACCATTCATGCGGCCAGCAAGCTGATGGGCGACCTCGACATGCAGTTGCGGGCAATCTCCATCGACGTCAAGGCGGAAAACATCACCGGGGCGATCGATTCCGATACCACGAGCGTCACCACCACCACCACGCCGCCGTATTCTACCGGCAATCCGTCGAATTTGCCGGCCGGCACCACGATCGAGGTGCTGCCGCCGACCACCAACACCGTGGTCACCAGCTCGACCGACGACTTCAGCAATACCGTCATCACTACTACCACCACCACGGTTGAGGTTACCAAAACCACGGTGGTGACGGCGAGCACTGAAATCGATCCGAGCACGGTGACCACCACCACCACCACCAAAACGACCGTCAACGTACTGGTCACGAAAAATGGTCTCATGGGGGTCACGCTTAAAAATATGAAGGTGACCAACGGTCACGCCCAGGTGCGTCCCGCCGTGGTCGGCAGCAATGTCGGCGATGTGCTCGGCGAAGGTATGGGTGGCGGTATCTATGTCACCGGACAGAGCCAGTTGACCACCGAGGATGTCTATGTGAGGTCCAGCAGTGCCGATAAAAACGGCGGCGGGATTTGGAGCGCGGGGGTTCTCAACTTCACTGGTACCGGCAAAGCCGCTTCGACTTATGTGATGTGGGAACGCGGAACCGGCGGCAACAAGGCGCTCAACGGCAACGGCGGCGGCATTTACAACAGCGGCGAACTGACGATTACCGGCTTTGACAATTCGCATCCGATCAATATCGAGAATAACACCGCATCCGGCGACGGCGCCGGTTTGTTCAGCGCCACCGGTCAGGTGAAGCTGGATCGGGTTGAGTTCTGGTCGAACAATGCAACGGGCAATGGCGGAGGGATGTATGTCGATGCCAAAGGCAGTCAGCCCGGAACGGTTTCCTTGTATCGGGTCGATTTTCTATTCAACAGCGCCGCGCTCAGCGGCGGGGGGCTTTACTTCACACGCGGTAATCTGACCGGAAGCGACGCCTTGTCGATGACCTGGTGCGATGTTTATTACAACAGCGCCGGCGTCAGCGGCGGCGGGATTTATGTGACCGGCAGTACCGGTGCGATTTCGATTCAGACGGTGGTTGGCAACCAGAGCGTCAATGTGCAGAGCGTTTTCAGCGGCAACAGCGCTTCCCAGAACGGCGGGGCGATTGCGATCGTCGACAATCAGGGGGCGGTGACCGTTGACTTCATCCAGATGCAGAACAACCGCGCCGGTTCCAAGGGCGGGGCGATCTATATCGAGAATTCTCAGAACGTGTCACTGACCGACATGGAGATTTCACAGAATACGGCCGGAACCACCGGCATCGCTGCCGGTCTGGGGGGTGGGATTTACTACACCAATACCAACAGCACCTATGTGTTGTCCATCAACAGCAGCAACATCAGCAGCAATCAGGTGGGCTGTCTCTTTAACGAGACAGATGACAACAACCAGGGCAAGGGCGGGGGGATTTATCTTGACAAGGGGACTTTGAACATCCAGAGTTCGACCCTCGCCTACAACGGCTACTTCTTTCGGGTGAATGGTATTAACGCTTATTCGCTGGGTGGGGCGATCTACATGAAAGCCGGCGCGCTTACGATCAATTTTTCCACATTGGGCTACAATATGGGCAAGGGCGCGGCAATTTATATTGCCGGCGACGACACCTTGGTGGCCACACTTAACGTGACGAATTCGATCATTTTCAATTTGAATACTTACAATGACGGCAGCGGCAATATTTTGGTGGATCCGATGATTTCATCCCCCAATTTTGCGCAAATTTACCTAAGCGGTCCGGATCAGGCTGGAACCGGCAAGTTTATCAATGTCAATTTTTCGACCGTCAATAATATTTACAGCCATTATTACAAGGATTCGGCGATCTGGGCGCTGAGCGTGCGTTCCGATGGGCGTACCAACAATGCGCTGGCATTGTCCACCTCCGCGCCATCGGGCGGTTACGGCTCGGGTTGGATTGGCGGCAACAAGGTGATTGCTTCGACCGCGGCCGAGTCGGTGGCGATTCAGAAGAATCTTTATCTTGACACCGAATTGGCGTATCACGCCAACTACCGGACCCAAGCTCTGGCGATCGTAAGTCAGTTGAGCTGGGCCTACAATGTGGTTTCTGCGGGCGGCGTTAAATACGACCAGCGCGGCAATTTGCGAGTTGACCCCAAGGCCTGGACGTGGAACAGCAGCAAGTACATGTGGGTTCAGGGTGCAAAAACCCGCGCCTCGGTCGGCGCTTTTGAATCGATCTTCTATCTCGAGGTCAACAGCAAGTCCGACGATTCGCGGATTATGTATACCGGCGACGTCAATGGGCAGTACATCGACTCCGCATACGGCGTCAGTGGGCTGACGCTTCGGGAGGCGACCTATTGGGTTGATTCGCGCGATGGGTTGCTCCGGTTGACCGTTTATGCGATGAATATGGCCGGTTACAGTGTTACCGAAAAGGATTATCAAGATTATATCAATATCGCCAACAATCTGTTGGTCAACTACAATCGCTTTTACACCGGCATCCGTCTCCTTAGCAACACGACGACCGGTAAATGGTACATCGTGGCGCCTGGAGTTGCCACTCCGGGCTCCGGAACCGCGGATGAATACAAAGTTGAGACCGAGCTGCTGGCCGGGTTCAATTACGATGGTTCGTATAATGTGATCGAGACCACCGGATCGTCAAGCAATCCTGTGGCCTTCGGTTATATCACCGATTACCAGGGCAATGTGGTGCTGCTCAACGGCGTGCCGCAGCGGATTTCCACCACCGGGACGATCGGATTCGACAAGACGGTTTTTGCCGCTGGTCTGGACAACACCATCAACCTGACTTACGGGCAGATTTACACCAGCCGGATGTGGGATATGGATGATGCCGCCAAGGACTTTGTTATCGGCGATATGTTCGGTTTGAGCTATCGGGCGCAGAATGCCGCCGACCGAATTGTCGTCAAGGGGAATGGGGCCGAGCGAATTTTTACGTTTGGCGGCAACCAGCGGGTGATTTTGAACAACCTGACCATAACCGGCGGGGATGCTTCCAGCGATCAGTATTATGCTCCGGTTGGAGACTCCCGTAACGGCGGCGGCATCTGGAGTGCCGGGGTGTTGACGATGAACAATATGCTCATCACCGGGAATGGAGCGGAGAACGTTGCGTCGTCCAAAGGCCCGATCAATGCCGGTTACGGCGGGGGACTTTATAATTCGTCCTCCGGACGGATTTACATGTTTGACACCACGATCAGCAGCAATTCGGTGATTGGTAACGGGAATACCGATTATAATCCTCGGGGCGCGGCGATCGGCGGCGGGGTTTACAATTCCGGCTATATGATGATCGAGCGCTCCAATATCTCCGAAAATCTGGCGTATTGGCGCACGGCCACTACCGGATCCGGCGGGACGATCGGCGGCGGGCTTTACAATGATTCCGGGGCGTGGCTCTACATTGCCAACAGTACAATTGCACTCAATTCGGCTGATTGTTCGGCGCTTGAATCCGGCTCCAATGCCCGCGGCGGCGCGATTTACAACCTCGGCACACTTTACAGCTACGGAAATACCATTTTCGGGAATACCATGCTGGTCAAGGGCAAGGGCGCTCCGGATTACACAATGGCCGGTCTTTTCAACGGCAACGGCAGTTTGCTGTATATCTCCAATACCATTGTCGCCGAAAATATCGCCACGGTGATTGACACCCAGCGTTATGTCAACCGCCGCGACGTTTATGTAGCCAACAGCGGCGTTGTTCAGACCGGAAACTCTTACGATGCGCGCTACAACATCATCGGCGGCTTCAACGGCGAGGGCGCCGGTGGTTACGACTGGGGCGCGGTGATGATTCCCAAGCTTGACAGCGCCGGCAATCCGGTGTACGACCAGAACAACAATCCGGTGATGATTCCTGCCAATATCATCGGACGGCAGACTTATTCCGCCGGGACGCTCGATCCCAACAACGCCAACTACGGTCTGGTCGATAATCTGCGGTTGGAAAAGACGATGGATTACAACGGCGCCAAGACCATGAACTATCGGGTGTTGGGCGGTAGCGTGGCTTTGAATGCCGGGACTTTTTCACAGGAATATCGGGATAATCTTTATGAACTCGGATTCCGGTCAATCGACACCGACCAGCGCGGGGTGTTCCGCTCAACTGACGGCAACGGCAATCCCACCGTGCTGACCAATATGGGTTCGTTTGAGACGATCAGCGTGCTGGTGGTAGGCACCGGGAGCGACTCGCTCAATTCCCGGAGCGGTTTTGACTTCGTCAACAACCTGCCGCTCTGGGAATCGCCGACTTTGACCTTGCGCGAAGCGCTCTATCTGGCCGACGACGGTTCCTCGATCGTCTTCAAGTCGGGCTGGCTGGTCAACGGCACCAAACGCTCGGACGGCACCGTGGTGACCAATGAGCTCAACAACGCCGGCAATCTGGTGATTACGCTCCAGGGCGCGCTGGTGGTCAATCGCGACGTCACCATCGACGGCAATTTCCTGCCGGCGGGCGAAGCCGGCAAGGTGGTGCCGAATGCCGCCACGCTCCAGATGGCCGCCAACGTCAGCGACCGCATTTTCTACATCAAAAACAACGAAGCCAACCGTACCGAAACGGTGGCGATCTACAACCTGCAGCTCTCCGGCGGCCGTGCCAACGGCGTCGGCACCGCGGCGGCGAGCTCCGGCGGCGCGATTTTCGCGATGGCCAACCTCACGCTCGGCAATGTGATCATCAGCAGCTCCCAGGCCGGCAACGGCGGGATGGGCGGCGGGATCTATCTCGAAGGCGGCGTCTTGACCCTGAACGACGTCACCGTCCAGAACTGCACCGCGCTCTATGGCGGCGGCGTATATATCAAGGGCTCCAATCTTGATCAGGTCCAGTTGCGCGCCAGCAACTTGTCGTTGATTGGCAACACCGCCCGCAGCATCAACGGCCTCGCCGGCACCGGCGGTGGTCTCTATGTCGAAAGCGGCAATGCGGAGCTGGCATTTATTACCATCGGCAACA
>CAZRFG010000011.1:0-24691 GCA_964599205.1 uncultured Victivallaceae bacterium | reverse complement strand
GACAAACCAGTTCGGGATGCGGCTGCTCGGCGAAGAGTTTGCGCAACTCCGCTTTCCCCAGCGTCAGCAACGCCCGTTTCATCGACTCGGCGCTGCATCCGCAATAAAATTGCGGTTCATGACCGAGTTCATAGCCGGCCGGCTCGGCGGCGAGCCGGGCCAGCAGTTTTTTCAATTTTGTCTCCAGCGGCAGCGCCCGGTCGACCAGGAGCTCCCGGAAACCGGGCTCGTGAAGTTGCTGCCGCATCACCGCAAATTTCTCGAGATCACACCCCGGCATCGCCTGGAGCATGAATCCAGCCGCCGCCGCCACCGGATCGGCCGGGTCGGGGCGGAAGCGGAATTCCACCGCAAACTCAGTTTCGAGCTGGTCGCTGAGGGCGAAAAACATCCCGGCGTCACCCGCCACCGAGGCGAGGCCGCAGGCCGCCCGCCCCGAGTTGAGCACCTTGCCGCCGTCGGATTTGACAAAGGTCAAAAGCGCGTCCTCGCGCCCGAAAATGCGGTCGCGGTCGCCGCCGCAGCCGGCCAGCTGGCTGTTGGCGATGAGCCCCCTCACCCGCGCTCCGGCATCGACATCGACCAGCAGCGTCCCCGCCTCGCCGCGGTAATCGAAGCGGAGCGAATAGCGCTCGGAGCCGTCGAGCAGCACCGAGAGGAGCGCCCCCACCGTCAGCGCTTCGCCGAAGAGCGTCGCCCCGGCGGGGTCGCAGTCGTGCACTTCGATACCGCGCCCCACCAGCGTCGCGGTGTCGGCGAAAACGAAGCGGACGTCAAGGTCGCGCCACAGGCCCCGGATCAGGATATCCATCAGAACTTGCTGTCTTTGAGTTGAGAAATCAATTCAACCGCTTCGAGGGTGACCACGCGCGGGAGTTGGCCGAGATCGTCGGCGGGGTCGTCGCCGGGGACGCTGCGGAGATAAAAGTCCTCTTCGCCGTCGATGATCCGGACTTCGACGAGACAATCTTTTTCGCCGCCCGCCTCGTTGAACACAAAGACTCCGGCGTCCGGCCAGTTTTCGACGATGTCGGCCTTGGTGATGATATCCATCGCGGCTTCGCTTTCGTCCCAGAAATAGACCTGGAGGCGATCGATCAGGCCGTCGTCGAGGTCGGCGGCGGTGATGATCACCGCGTCGTTTTTCATCGCTTCGCGCGCTTTGGCGCAAATCTGTTTGGCGGTAGCCATATCTTCTTTTCCTTTCAACTCACCCTGGCGACGTTGGCCAGCACCATCCGGCGCAAGGCATCCGGCGCAAGGCCGCAACCGGGATTGGCGGCGAGATAACGGGCCAACGCCTCGTCGATCTCCGCATCCGGAAGCTCCATGTACTTAAAAAAACGTGCCAGGTCATAAACGAGACACCGGCGGAATCCACGCTCTGGAACCAGAAGAAAGCGACAACTCGCGACATCGATCCAGCAGATCGCGATTCCGTCGGTCCCCACCTCCGGCTTCCACAGCAAATTCATCGGCGTAAACGCCTTGTGAAAACAGTGCACCCGATGCGTCCGGCCGATGTAATCCATATTGCGCAGCACAAATTCGCGCCGCCACGCCGTCCGTTCGCGGAATTCGCCGTCCGGCATAAAAGCGCGTCCGTCAAGGCATCCGGCGGCGAACTCGGTCACCAGATACGAACTCTCCAGCCGGAAATGCCGGCGGTCGTCGCCCGCCGCCAGCAGCTTCGCCATCGGCAGCCCGAGCTTGGCCAGCGTGCGATAATTGGCCGCCTCCCTGGCGGTCTTTGACGGCGCAAAAATATACCGCAACACCTTTTCGCCGCGATAGTGCTTGAACACCACACACTTGCCGCCAAGTTCAGCGGGCAGCGAAAGTTTAAACACCTGCTTGTGGCGGCTCCCCCAGATCTGTTCCGCGCCGGGAAGATCGGCGGCATTCGCAATCAACCAGTTGAACGCGTCTCCGAAGCCGGGGTCAGCCCAGCGCCAGAAAGAACGCATCGACATCCCGAGTTCGGCAAAACTCGACTTCTTCACGCTCCTGATCATCGATCGGGAGATCGTCATCGCGTCAGCCACGAATCTGGCCCTCGCCGTGGATGATGAATTTGGTCGAGGTCAGTTCGTCGGCTCCCATCGGGCCGCGGGCGTGCAGCTTGTCGGTGCTGATGCCGATCTCCGCGCCCATGCCGAATTCGCCGCCGTCGGTGAAACGGGTCGAGGCGTTGTGGTAAACCGTCGCCGAATCGACGTTGGCGAGGAAATAACTGACCGCCGCTTCGTCATCGCTGATGATCGCGTCGCTGTGGCGCGAACCGTAACGGTTGATGTGCTCGACCGCCTCCTTGACGTCGCCGACGATTTTGGCCGACATCGCGAAGTCGAGATATTCGGTGCCGTACTGTTCATCGGACATCGGCTTGGCTTCGGGAACCAGTTTGCGGAACTCGTAGTCGCCGAAAATCTCGACCTTGTACTCCGCCAGCGCGGGCAGCAGTTTTTTGAGGAACCGGTGCGCGATTTCACGGTTGACCAGCAAGGTCTCCAGCGCATTGCAGGCGCTCGGCCGCTGGCACTTGGCGTTGACCACGATTTTGACCGCCATGTCGAGATCGGCGTCGTCATCCACGTAGATGTGGCAGACCCCCTTGTAGTGTTTGATCACCGGAATGGTCGATTCGGCGGTCACCGCCCGGATCAGGCTTTCGCCGCCGCGCGGAATCACGAGGTCGATGTAGCGGTCCATTTTGAGCATCAGGTTGACCGCGGCGCGGTCGGTCCAGGGGAGCAACTGCACCGCGCCGTCCGGCAAGCCGGAGAGCACCGCGGCGCGGTTGAGAAGTTTGGCGATTTCCATATTGGAGGCAAAGGCTTCGCTGCCGCCGCGCAGAATCACCGCGTTGCCCGCTTTGAGGCAGATGCCGGCGGCGTCGGCGGTGACGTTGGGGCGCGATTCGTAGATGATCGCCACCACGCCGAGCGGAACTGAGACTTTGTCGATGCGGAGGCCGTTGGGGCGGACTACGCTCGAGATCAAACGTCCGACCGGATCGACCTGCCCGGCGACTTCGCGGAGGCCGCGGGCCATGCCGGTGATCCGGGCGTCGTCGAGCCGCAGGCGGTCGAGCATCGCCGGGGTGAGTCCGGCCTTGATCCCTTTGTCCATATCGACGGCGTTGGCTTTTTTGATCGCGTCTTTGCTGTTTTCAAGTTCATCGGCCATCCGGTTGAGGCACTCGACCTTGGCATTCGCGTTCAGCACGGCAAGTGCGCGCGAAGCGGCCTGCGCCCTTTCTCCGATTGCGACGAGAGCGTCGCGCATTTCTTCGGTGGTCATGATTTACCTCTCTTTAATGATCCACCGATAAGATAACCCGCAATGCGCAATTTTCAATGGGTGAAAGCGTTTTTTTGCCCTCCGTGCCTACGGTTTGCCGGCCGCTTCGTCGGCGTTGCGGTGGCCGACCACGGTGCCGTCGTCGAGCGGGTTGTCACGAACGTCGCGAAGCTGGCGGAAGAGGTCGCGAATATCGCGGATGCCGCCGTAACTGAACCACACCGTGGTGATCAAGCCGACCAGCAGCGCCAACCCGAAGCCGTAGTAGTAGAAGTAGTTGAACCACCACTTTTCCGGCCAGCGCCCGAGATAAAGATTCCACAGCACGATGCCGAGGAAGACCAGGAAGTTATAGATGTTCCAGGCGAACACGAGATAGGTCTGAATCCGGTCGCCCTTACTGTACTGGTCATTGATGCCGAGCCAGGCGGCGAAGCTCCGCCGTTTTTTCGGCGCGACAGGACCGCCGGGCGTGCGGTGCAAGATGGCGTCGAGGTCGAAGTTTTTGCCGCCGCCGGTCAGGAGCGAGACCGCGACGTAGACTGCAACCGAACTTGCGGCGGTGAGAAATCCCCATTCCGCGCCGGAGATCGGAAAGCGTTCCGGCGTGACCTTCCAATGCGCGATCGGCAGCGTGCCGCTGACGACTTCGAGGGTCCGGCTGAAGTTGCCCAGAAGTTCGGGGGCATTGGCGGCGAGGAAGCCGTAGATACTTCCCGCCCACGAAGTCTGGCAGTAGAAGCCGAGCGACCCCAGCGCCAATCCGACCGCCGCCGCCGCCCACGCGCCGCAAGTGTTGCCGCGCCGCCAGTAAAGTCCGCCGATGATCACCGCTCCGGCAAAGCCGAGCCACAGCGCCCCGGTCATATTGAAGAAGTGGAGAATAAAGGTGTCCGGCCGGTAGCAGTAGCCGAAAACCCAGGCGAACACCGCCACCGCGACGATCGCTCCCCGCAACAGCCACAGATGGGCGCGGGTCGAGAGCGGCTTGCGCCGCAGCGGCAGCACCACGTCCTGGATGAAGATGCTGCCCCACGACTGGAAGCAGGTCGTGTCTGTGCTGACCATCGCCATGAACATCAGCGCCACGAACGCCCCCGAGAGCCCGACCGGCAGCAGTTCGTGAAGCGCCAGCGGCACCATCATCTGCCGCCTGGTGGCCGCCGCCCCCGCTTCACCGAGCGGGATGCGTTCGTCGAGCAATTGCCGGACGGCGGCGGCCGAGTCGCTGAAGTCGGGATGGTTGAGCAGGATCAACGCGCTCATCACCAGCAGCGGAATTTTCAGCCGGCCGAGTCCTTCGCGCCAGGTGATCAGCATGCTCGCCATCTTCTGCTCGTGGGCCGACTTGGCGGCGCTGTTGTAGCCGGCGGCCCCCTGCCAGGCCATTTTGCCGTAGACCGACATCGCGATCCCGATCAGGATGAAGAGAATGTTGAAATCGGTCAGCTTCCCGGTGTCGAACGGATTGATGAACGATTCCCCCGGCGGCCGCGCCATCAGTACCTGCTGATAATGGGCCGGGGTGAAACGGAACAGGAGATAAATCAGCAGCACGGTGAAGATCGCGTAGGTGAAAAGCCCCTGCAGACAGTCAGTCAGCATGCAGCTCAGTTGTCCCCCCATCGACAGCACCAGCAGCGACACCGCGAGGAAAAAGGCCATCAGCACCCCGAGCGTCGAAAAGGTGATTCCGACGAACTGGAATTCGGACGGAATATGGCAATAGTAAATAAAGAAACGGGTGCTGATCACCGGGAACAGCGCATAGTTGAGGATGCCCGAGAGGAAACAGATGCATCCGGCGAAAATGCGGAACGATCTGGAGTAGCGCAATTCGAAAAACTGCGCCAATGTCATCGCCCGGGTCTCCCGGAAGCGGTAGATCACGAACCCGCTCAAGGCGATCGCCATGGTCACCAGAATCCCGATCCCGCTCCAGAAGCTGAAGGCGAAACCGGATTTATACCCCTGTTCGCAGGCGGCGACCAGACTGATTACCGAGAGCCCGCTCTCCATCCCGGCGACCGCAATCATGTAGCGCCCGGCCACCCGGCCGCCGGAGAGGAACCCGGCGACCCCCTTGACCAGATGCTGCGCCCGGAAGCCGAGATAGAGGACGAAAACGAACGGCAGAATCGCGATGATCCAATCGAGGCGGCTCATTTGCTCCGGGCCTCCTCGAGGAACATCAGCGTCTGCGGCCAGAAGTAGACGGTCGAACTGAAACTCTTGGGGTGCGGCCAGTCCGCCTTTTCATCCTTGAGCGGTGAATCGAAGATCTCTTTTTTCTCGAACATCTGGCGCGTGGTGTCGTCGATCACCGGCAGCAGGTCCTTGCGTCCGTTGACCGCGGCGTTGAAGGCGAGCGCATAGCGCAGGCTCGCCGCATGGGTGCCGCCGAGCCGGGTGCTCTGGGTGCGCCACGGGCACGGACTGTGGACAAAACCGCGGCGGTCCGGGAAGTAGAGCCGTTCCATGATGTAGTCGGCGCATTCGTTGAGATTTTTGCGGACGTCTTCGCGGCCGGTCAGGCGGTAGAGCTCGATCATCCCGGCGCACTGGTAGCCGGTCGGAAAGGAGAGTTCGCCGGTCAGAAACTTCTTATCCTCCGGCTTGAGCCCGCCGGGCTTTTCAGGACCGTTCCAGTCGGAGAGTTTGTTGAATTTGACCCCGTGCCCGGCGGCGCGAAGGATCACGATGTCGCCGAGCTGGTTGGCCGCTTCGAGGAAACGCGGTTCGCCGGTGAAGTCGTAGAGCGAACACAAATTGAAAAGCGCCCAGCCCGGTTCGCGGGCGGTGCTGGGCCAGTTCTTTTTGACGAACATCGGATCGCGCCGGATGTAGTCGCCGATCGCCAGCGCCTGTTCGAGGAAGCGGGGATTGCCGGTCATCACATAGGCCATCGCGGTGCCCCGCGACCGGGTGTGCCCTGCGGTGTGACGGCCGTCAATGAAGATTTCCGAGCCCTGCCCGTAATTGGCGAGCGAGAATTTGGTGTTATCGTAGTAGCCGCCGGTGTGGCCGATCGAATGCGCCCAGACCGCACCGTTCTGCTCCGGATCGGGATCGTTTTTGACCACGTCGACGTCGATGAAGTGGCGGGCGCCGCGCACCGCTTCCCGGAAGTACTCGGGGTCCTTGAAACGGATGCCCTGTTCAAAGAAAATCGACGGGGTATCGTACTCGTGATTGCCCCAGTTGTATTCACGCTCACCGAACCAGTCGCCCCAGTTGAGCATGCCGTACCAGCCCTCGCGCCGCTGCCGTCCGAAGTAAGCGCCGGCGCCTAGCTTGATCGCCTCATCGTAAGGAGCGAACTTGCCGCCGGCCGGCACCAGCCGGTGCGGCCAGACTCTGGCGCGGTTGAGGTCGTCCGGCGCGACCAGTCCGACCGGCATCACCTGCAGTGCGGCGGCGGTTTGGCGGAGTCC
Source organism: uncultured Victivallaceae bacterium (assembly GCA_964599205.1). GTDB lineage: Bacteria > Verrucomicrobiota > Lentisphaeria > Victivallales > Victivallaceae > JAVBUI01. Next base: position 17,954 of record CAZRFG010000011.1, on the reverse strand, counting down.
GGCGGCGGGCGCTTCGAGCCCGAAATAGAAACGGTAGGACTTCTCGACTCCGCCCCGGATTTCATAGTTTCCGGTGCGGAGATAGCTGGTCCGCATGTGTTCATCCTTGCGCCCGGCGTAACGGTCGGCGGGGGCGATGGCGGGCATCAAGTCGATCCGCAGCCGGTCGCCGTCGAGCCGGACGCCCAACGGATACTGTTCGGCGAGTTCAGGAATCGAGAGCACCGCGCTCCACGGCTTGCCGTCGATCGCAAAAACGCCGTCAAGTTGGGTTTCGTTCAGTTTTTTGCCGTCGGCATCGAGCTGGTCGAATTCCCATTGGACGAAGTTCCGGCCTAAAATTTTGCCCCCGGTACGATCGGCGGCCGCAAGTGTTTTGCCGCCGAAATTTCCCCGCAGGATCAGGCCGGCACTCACCGTCCGGGTCAACTCCTGCTGCGGCTTCAACCCCTTGCCGGGGAGGATGAAGCCGAACACGCACTCTGCCTCGACCCAGGCCGCGTTGGCGTAGAAGGAGAGCGAGAGTTCCCAACTCCGCTCGCGGCTTTCGCGAAAGCCCCCCAGCAGACGGATCGTGGTTTTGAGCGGGCCCGCCGCCACCGTCCGGATCTCCCGGATTTCCGGGGTCAGCGCCTGATCCGGAGCCAGCGTCATTTGGGGCAGCGAGAGCTCGAGCGACTCACCGCCGCGCCGGAGTGCGATAAGTCCTCCGGCACGTTCAATGATAAGGTCGGCGAGGCCGTTTTTGAGTTCGATAACCCCGTTTTGCCCGGTCACTTCGACCGGCGCGACGACCGGGGCGACCGAAATGCCCTCGCGGACGGCGAGTTTGCCGGCGACCCTCGGCACCGTCAACTGCACCCACTTGGGCGAGCCGTCGGGGTGTTTAACCAGGATTCGCGACTGGACCGGGAGTTCGCCCTGCGCACTACTGACGCTGAAGGCGGCATCTTTGTTCCCCGCCGCCAGCGGCACGCTGAACGAGACCGGCAGCGGGCGCGCCGCGGGTTGATCGACTTGCACCGCGAGCTCGGCATGGAGCGAAATTGAGAGCGTGGCGGCAGACAATAGTGAAAGCAGCTTTTTCATAGTCTCAAAGATTCTTTTTGAAATGAGTGTCGACGATCAATTCGCGCACCGAAGCGGCGTGGCCGTCGGCGAAACTGCAGGAAGCCGCGCCCTGATGCGGTTTGCCGAACCGGACCAGGGCGCTGCTGTTGTTGGCTCCGACCTGGGTCAGGTCGGGCTGGTTTTCGAAAAATTGGACTTGTTGGGACGGGGTTCGGATGAAGTTCGCCTTGAGCGACTGGGCGATGCCGCTGATTTTGGTCCAGCCGATTTCGAAGTTCATCGCATAGCTGTAGTAGCGGTTGCTGAAGTTCTTGCCGTTGGAGAGCTTGTAAGGTTCAAAGACCCGTTCCTGGCAGCCGTTGACCGATTTTCCGTCGAGCCAGTCCTGATCGCTGCCGAAATTGGCATAGCTGCGCCGCAACACTCCGGTCGGATAAAGCCACGTAGTCGCTCCCGCCTCGGTGTAGGCGGGCATGTGGGTATCATTGTAGTCGGCCAGATAGTTCTGGGCGATCACCCCGATCTGCTTCATATTGCCGATGCAGCGGGTGGTGCGGGCCTTGCCGCGGGCCTGGTTGAGCGCCGGCAGCAGCATTGAGGCGAGGATGGCGATAATCGCAATCACCACCAGGAGTTCGATCAGGGTAAAAGAGAGGGACCGGGATAACGCGACAGCTTTCATGGCGGCAATCTCCTTTCAGTTCAAGATCATTTGTTGTCCGATCAGTATCGGTTTGATTTCTTCGTAGCGTGCTTCGCCGGCGCCGTGAACGGCGATCACTCCGGCCGCCTGCCCGGTGGCCATCGCCACCCCCATCAGCCGAACCGAGGTCAGCGCTGCGGGCTCGATCGAGATGACTTTGCCGGCGGTGAGGAAATTGCGGAAATCCCGCACCTGAAGCGCCCCCATCGGCACCGGGCGCACACCGGAGTTGACCGGGGTGCCGGGATTGAGGAAGCCCTTGATGCCATGTCCGCCGTAGCCGCGCAAAGCGAGCGCCGCCGGTTCAGCGACCGGGGTATTGTCGTCGAGGTCGCGACAGCGGATCAGGTCGCGCCCGATCACATTGCGGGCATCGCGAACCCCGATCGTCGCGGCGACCGAAGTGAGATGGCAATTCCGGAACGGGGCCAGATTCCGCCGCAGGAAGTCGATCCAGACCGGAATCTGCCGCCGCAGCTCACAGTCCATCCGGGTCAGTTCGCGGGGATCAAAAGGATCGCCCGCGGTCAGCGTGAAGTTGCCGAGGAAAAAGCCTTCGTCGAGCATTTCCAGCCCCATGAAGCGGTCCTGGACCGGATACGGGACTTTGCGCTCTGCCGAGAGTCTCTCGAATTCGGCGCGGATCGCGGCTTTGTTGAACCGCGCCACGTTGCCGATGGTGAACATCACCGTTTTGGTCATCGCCGCCGCGCCGTCGGGAATCAGAAACGGCGCGCCGGCCAGCACCGCAAGTTCGCCGCTGCCGGTCGCGTCGATGAACACCCCGCCGCGGTAACGGTCGGTGCGTCCACAGTGGGAAACCGCGACTTCGGTGATCCGGTCGTTGCGTTTGCGGCAGCCGACCACCCGGCTGAAGGCGAGCAGTTCAACTTTGCGCTCCTCAAGCATCCAGCCCAACTCCAGCCGGATGTCGAACGACGAACTCATCACCGTGCCGACGAGCGGTCGTTCGCCGATCGCGCCGGCGAGGAGTTGTCCGGTACGAGCGTCGGCCAGTCTGGCCCGGCCGCGCCGGTCGAGCCGCCGGATCAACTCGTCGGCGACGCCGCCGACAATCTGGCGTCCCCCCTCGCTCATGCCCATCACCGCCGGGCAGCCGCCGTCGACCGCGACCCCGCCGGGGCCGGAGGACTGCTCCAACAGCAGCACCCGCGCACCGCAGGCGGCGGCGGCCAGCGCGGCGGTACACCCGGACAGTCCCGCTCCGGTGACAATCACATCGTATGATTTCATGGTTTGACAAATTCCTGATTTGGTTGCTTTGCTTAATGAGAAATATGATCCGTCGACGGCCGAAATACCATCACCGGATTGCTGTTTTTTTATCTTAATCTGCTGGAATTGATAAAAATTCGTAATTTTCACATTGTTTTTTCGCGAGATCAGGCATATCTTGTAAAAGTCACCCCAGACAGCGGAAAGGCGATCACGCGATGGAACTTCAGGACGACCTCAATCTCTTTCTCGAACAGGCGCTTAGCGATATCGAACAGCGCCACGGCTGTCACCTTGCCATCCACGATCACTGGGGATTTCTGGTCACCGCCGACGGCAGTCCGTTTTTCCGCAACCGTACTTTGCACCGCGCTCCGGTTTGCCGTTGGCGACGCGACGCCGAACCGGAGTTCAACTGCAACTGCATCGAACATTGCAAGCGGAAGATCCTCGAACTCTCCAGCCAGACCGAGCAACCCTACCTCAGCATCTGCTGGAAACAACTCGCCGAATTGGTGATTCCGGTCTATGACCGGCGGCAACTCCTGGCCACAATTTATTGCGGTGCGTTTCGCACCGACACCGCTGAAGGCGATCCCCGGCTTGACGACCCGGAGTACCGCGCCTTGCTCAACGCCCTGCCCAGCCTCTCCGGAGAGCGCCAAGCCGAGCTGATCCGGCAGGCCCGGCTGCTGATCATGAGCATCCTCTATCTCTATCGCCGCCAGCAGGATCGGATCGCCTTCGCCCACAGCGGCCGGCAGCGGCAGATCGTCGAATTCATCCACCGCAACTCGCACCTCGCGGTCGGCCTCGGCGACCTGGCGTGCCACCTCAATTTGTCGAACTCGCGCACCAGTCATTTGGTCAAGGAACTCTTTGACCTCAATATGCACGATCTGCTCCGCCGCGAACGCACCCGCAAGGCGGAAACACTGCTTAAAAACGAAGAGCTGACGCTGCCCGAAATCGCCGCCATGACCGGGTTTTCCAATGAATTCTACTTCAACCGGGTTTTCCGACGCTTGACCGGCATCACGCCCGGACGCTACCGCCGCAATTCGCTGGCCGGATTGACAAACTTCGCGGAAAAGCCGAAATCAGGATTGAAAAAGACGCCTTGAAATGCTATTTTAAAAGGCGTGACCGTTTCACGAAATACACCCAACCAAGGACAGGAAGAGAAAAATGCCGGTTGATATTTTAGTGGGTACCCAGTGGGGTGATGAAGGCAAGGGAAAGCTGATCGACGTCCTGACCCGCGACGTTGATGTGGTCGTCCGTTTTCAGGGCGGCAACAACGCCGGTCACACCGTCGAAATCGGCAACGAAAAATATGTGCTCCATCTGGTGCCGTCCGGCATTTTCCGGCCCGGCGTCAAGTGCATCATCGGCAACGGCCTGGTGGTCGACCCGGTGGCGCTGGTGGCGGAAATGCGCGACCTGGCTTCGCGCGGCGTCGACATCTCGACGATCGAGCTCTCCAACCGCGCCCATTTGATTTTTGAATACCACAAGCGCGCCGACGCCCTCAAGGAAGCCGGCGCGGCCCGCAAAATCGGCACCACCAAGCGCGGCATCGGCCCCGCTTACGCCGACAAGGCCGACCGCTGCGGCATCCGCGGCATCGCGCTGACCGAGCCGGAAACGCTGGAAAAACTGTTCCGCCAGCAGGCGGCCGAATACAACAAACTTTTCGCCGAAGCCGGCATCGATCCGGTCGACGTCGAAGTCGAATACCGCAAAGTTTCCGAAGCCGCCCGCTTCCTCGCCCCCTACGTCGCCGACACCGTGGTTTCGGTCAACGAAGCGATCAAAGCGGGCAAGAAAGTGCTCTGCGAAGGCGCCCAGGGCGGACTCCTCGACATCGATCACGGCACCTATCCTTTTGTCACCAGCAGCAACACCACCAGCGGCGGCGCCTGTACCGGCGCGGGGATCGCTCCCCGCCACATCGGCGACGTCTGGGGCGTGCTCAAGGCCTATACCACCCGGGTCGGCGAAGGCCCCTTCCCGACCGAATTGCTCGACGCCACCGGCGAAGAGCTGCGCCGGGTCGGCCGTGAATACGGCGCCACCACCGGACGGCCGCGCCGCTGCGGCTGGTTCGACGCGGTGGCCGCCGGTTATTCGTGCCTGATCAACGGGGTCAACAAGCTCGCGATCACCAAGCTCGACGTGCTCGACGGCCTCGACAAACTCGGGATCTGCGTCGCTTACGAAGTCGACGGTACGGTCACCAAAAACTTCCCCGCCTCGGTCGAAGCGCTGGAAAAAGCCAAGCCGGTCCTGGAATGGATGGACGGCTGGCAGTGCAGCACCGAAAGCGTCGATTCGTGGGAAAAACTCCCGGCCAACGCCCAGGCCTACCTCAAGCGCATCGCCGGATTGGTCGATGCCGAAATCGCGATCGTTTCGGTCGGTCCGCGCCGCGACCAGACTTTTGAAGTCTGAGGCGATTTGAATGCCGGGCGCGGCGGAAAAAGCCTATTATTCACGGCTTCGCGAGCCGGGCGCCGTGCTGCGTTTTTTAACCAGCTTCGACTATGTCCAGATCGTTGCGATGGCGCTTTTGCTCGGCATCGGAGTGACTTTCATCTACTCCACCGGCCAGCAGGTCGGCAGCCCCGGCGCGGGAACCGTCTATCTCAAGCAGCTGCAATGGATCGGCTGCGGGCTGGCGGCCTATTTCGGGCTGGCGCTGGTCGACTACCGGCGGCTTCTCGTTCCGTCGGTGTTCTTCTATCTGGTCTGCCTCGCGCTTTTGATGCTGGTTTTTGTGATCGGCGTCACCGTCTACGGGGCGCAGCGCTGGATCAACATCCCCGGCATCGGCCTGCGGCTCCAGCCGTCGGAACCGACCAAGGTGGCGGTGATCGCCATCCTCTCCGGTCTTTTCGCCAGCCGGATGTTCGCAATTGACGAGGACGGCGGACGGCGGCGCTCGGGACAGCTCCTCGGCATCGTCGCCGCCGGGATTGCGATCGCCATTCCGTTTTATCTCATCGTCCGCGAACCCGACCTCGGCAGCGCGCTGATCCTGGTGCCGACCGGGGCGGCAATCATCTTCGTGGCCGGCTTGCGCTGGAAAATCCTCAGCTGGACGATCGGCATCGCGCTGGTCGGCTTCTGCTGCGTCCTCGCCAATGAATTCTGGCCGCGCAACGAGCTCAACAAACAAGGCGAGCAGGAAATCGTCTACGCTGGTATCCATCCGCTGCTCAAGGATTACCAGCGCGAACGCATCCTGACCTTTCTCGACCCCGAACGCGACCTCCAGCACCGCGGGTACAACCAGTTTCAGGCCAGACTCGCGGTCGGCACCGGCGGCATGACCGGCAAGGGCATCGGGCACGGCACCCAGAATATGCTCGGTTTCCTGCCGCAGTCGGTTTCCAACAACGACTTCATTTTTGCGGTAATCGCCGAAGAGACCGGATTCCTCGGGTGTCTCTTTATGCTTTCGTCTTATATTCTGTTGTTTTATGCGCTGCTCCGTACCGCGGTGCTGTGCGAGGATCCCTTTGGCCGTTATCTCGCGGTCGGGGTGGCGACGATGATTTTCACCCACTGCTTCATCAATATCGGAATGAGCATCGGAATCACGCCGGTGACCGGGGTGCCGCTGCCGTTCATCAGCTACGGCGGCTCCTTTGTGATGACCGGAATGGTCGCGCTGGGGGTGATTCAATCGGTCTACCGCTATAATATCGGTGACCGTGCCCGCGACTGACGGGCAAACCAAAACGGCTGATACAATTCTTGAAATTGAGATAACCGGAGGAGGTGGCAGATGTTTCAGAGTCGTTATCAAGTGGTGGTCGCCGGCGGCGGCATTGCCGGAGTGGCGGCGGCGGTGGCGGCCGCGCGTCGCGGGAAGAAAGTCGCTTTGCTGGAAAAAACCATCATGGCGGGCGGACTGGCCACTTCCGGGCTGGTCTTCATCTACCTCCCGCTCTGCGACGGCAAGGGCACCCAGGTGCTCTTCGGCCTCGCCGAGGAATTGATGCACCGCAGTCTCCGCTACGGACCGGGCGAAATTCCGGCGAACTGGCAGAGCCCGGAAGCCAAAACCCACGATTCGCAGCGGCTGCGCTGTATTTTTTCACCCGCCTCGTGCATGCTTTCGCTCGACGAAGTGCTGGAGGAGGCCGGGGTGGACGTCTGGTTCGACACCTTGGTCTGCGAAGCGGTGACCGAAAAGGGCCGCCTGACCGCGCTCGAAGTCGAGAACAAAAGCGGCCGCGGCCGGATCGAAGCCGACGTCTTCATCGACTGTACCGGCGACGCCGACGTCGCCCGCCGCGCCGGGGCGCCGGTGCACGACTGCCTCAACAGCCTGTCGCTCTGGAACATCGAGTACAATGAAAAGATCGACCAGCAGGACTGGGGACGGCTCGGCCGCAATCTCCGGATGCAAGTCTACGGCCAGATCCCGTCCGATGAAACCGAGGATCACAACAACACCCCCAAGGACCGGCTTTACCGCGGCCTCTCCGGCCGGATCGTCAGCGAATTCGTCCGGCGCTCCCGCCGGGAACTCCGGGAATATTATCAGAAGGTTCAGTCCGAAGGGGTCAGCCGCGGCGCCCAGTACCCGCTCAAACTCCCGTTGATGGCGCAGTTCCGCAAAACCTACGCGATCGACGGCCGGTACACGCTCGACAACGGCCAGTTCAACCGCCGTTTCGAGGACTCGATCGGCATGGTCGGCGACTGGCGCAGGGCCGGCGAAGTGTGGGAAATCCCCTACCGCACGCTGCTGCCGCAGAAAGTGGAAAATCTCCTGGTCGCCGGGCGCTGCTCGGCGGCGGTCAACGACGCCTGGGAAGTGACCCGGGTGATTCCGACCGCGGCGCTGACCGGCGAAGCCGCCGGGATCGCCGCGGCGATGGCGTCGGCCAAGGGCGTCTCCCCCTCGGCGCTCGCCGTCGCGGAGCTCCAGAAAGAGCTGAAAACGCCGCTCCATCTGCCCGACTGCGGGCTCAAATATCAAGCTTGAAACGCGTCCAGGCGGTCAAGACTTCGACTTTGCGCGGAGTGATCTCGCTGCCGTTGATGACGATGTCGGCGTAATTTTTGAGCGGTTCGTAGTTCTCAAGGTGGCGGAAACGCTGGGTGCCGAGGAAATAATCGGCCTCCTCCTCCAGCGTCACTCCGAGCGCCATCCGGCGTTTGATCCGGCGGTAAAAGCGCTCGTCGGAGGCGGTGTCGACGAAAACGGTCAAGTCGTAGCGGCGGCGGATGTCTTCGCAGTACAAGGCGAAAATCCCCTCGACGATCACCAGTTTCGCCGAACTCGCGGCGGCGCGCTCGAATTCGCTCCGGAAGCGCTCCAGATCCCAGCTTGATTCCTGGTTGAAATCGTCGAGCTCGCGACCCGAGAAGCGCGACACCATTTTGGGCTTGACCGGCCGGAAAAAGTGGTCGGTGCGGATGATTTCCGGCTTGACTTCCCCCAATTGCTCCGCCAGGCGGTCGGCAAGAAAACTCTTGCCGGACGCGCTGCCGCCGCCGATGCCGATCAACAATGGCATAACCTTACTCCAATTTAGCGAGATCCAGACTGTATAAATGCGTCTTCCCGATAAAATAGATGCGGTTTTGCCAAATTGCACCCCCCTGACTCAGCGGAACCGGAGATTTTACGAATTTAATCACTTCGCCGGTCGCCGGATCAAGCCTGGCGACGCCGGTGGCGAGCAGCATATAGAGCGCCTTGCCGTCGCGGACGAAAACCCGCGGCCCCTGCTGGCTGACCGTCGGTCCCTCGGCGATTTTCCAGCTTTTGACCAGTTTCTTCGCCGCCGGGTCAAAGACGAAAGCGGTGGTGCGGTCGGCCACACCCAGCACTTTGCCGTCGTCAAGCACGGTCATGTCCATGAAGGTCCGGACTCCGGAAAGCGGTTTCCCCTGCCAGATCACCTGACGTTTGGGGAGGTCAAAGAGATAGAGCGAGGCATCCTTGGCCTTGACTTCGCCGCCGGTACCGGCTTCGATGGTGCCGCCGCCGAGGAGAAGCTCATTGGACAGCACCGCGATGGCGTGGGTGGATTCGTCTTTGGGGAACATCGCCGGATCGGCGACGGTGATTTTGCCGCTTGGGAGGTCGAGCATCGCCAGCGGCGCGCCGGTGATGCCGTAATCGGGAGTGCCGCCCATCAGCAGGGTTTTGCCGTCCGGGGTGATTTTCAACGCATGCGGCCGGTTGACCGCCGGGTTGGCGGAGCCGAAATAAGCAGGATTGACGTTGCGGTCGATCTTCATCGCCACCCCGTTCCAGTTTTCCTTTGGCCGCCAGTCGTAGAAGTAACCGCCGCAGTAGGCGCCGACGTAGAAGTGGTCGCCGTGAGCGAGAATGGTGTTGAACTGATGGAGCGCGTCGCGCCGGGTCCAAGTGTCCTTGGCGGGATCGTAGGAGAGCAAGCGGAAGGGAAAGTAGGAGCCGCCTGAAATGGTGCCGTCGGCGGCGGTATCGATCCCCATCACGTGGGTGCCCTCACTGGTGTAATCGAACTTGAGCTGCTTGCGTTCTTTGGTCTTGGGATCGGAGACCGTCATGGTGCGTTCGACGACGTCGAACTCGGTCAGAACTTTGCCGCTCGGAAACTGGCGCTGGATGTAACTCTGATCCCCGGTGAACTGCCGGACCGGCTTCGCCGCAGGCGCTTTGTCCAGGCGAACGGCATTGCCGCCGGTCAATTCGAACCACGGGGCGTCCTTGGCCGAGGTGGTGCCGTAGACTTTGCCGTCGGCGGTGCGCATCACCCGGCCCATCGAGGGATTGACCAGCTCGGTCGGCGCGATCACCCCCTCCGCTTTGCCGGTGGCGGGATCAAAAATGAAAATCTGGCCGTAGGTCATGCCGCTGCCGAGGTAAACCTTGCCCGAGGCGTCGCTTTCCAGCGTGCGCGGATACTGCATCCAGTTTTCCTGGTTGATCGAGCCGTAATCCTTGAACTCACGCTTGACCGGATCGAACGACATCAGGCCGTTTTGGGGAAACGTCGCCCCCCAGATCCGGCCTTTGCCGTCTTCGTGCATCGACATCGCCATCTGCGGTATGGTTTCGTAGCAGGCGGTGAACTCGCGCTTGACCGGATCGTACTCGACGAAGTGGCAGCCGAAATGGGAATAGAGCCGGTTGTTGGTCGCCAGAATCGAGCTGTAGGGCGAGTCCCAGGTGTTGACAAAGGGAATCGGCACCTGAACGCTCTTGCCGGTTTCGGCGTCGATCTGCAAAATGGCGTAACCGCCCCGGACGTCCATCAGCCAGACCAACACCACATCGCGCCCCTCGCCGTCGCGGGCGGCAAAGACGCCGCGCCGCTGGCTCGCCGGCGAAGCGACGCCGTGGTCGCGAAAGCCGTCCCCCATTTCAAGCGTCGCCGCCGCCAGCATCAAACAGCAAAGAGAACTCAGCACCGTCAGAAGCGTTTTCATCAATGAATCCTTTTTATTTGGCGAACCGTTGCGCAATCCGCCGGATTTCGGTTGCTGTTTCAAGCATATCGTTTTCAGTGAAAAACTCATTGACCGGCAGCCGGATCGCGGTATGAAGCACCTCCTCGGCGACCGAACAGAGGCCGGCCGGGTACTCGTATTTGCGGCCGGACACCACCTCGGCGGGCCAGATGTTGCCGGGGAAGAACGACTTTTCGGCAAAAAGTTTCTCGCGGTAGATCGGACGCGGGATATAGCCCGCCATCGCCGGAATCTTTTCGGCATTGAGGGCGGCGGCAAAAGCGGGGCCATCGCAGTCGAGCACCGAGCCGTCAAGCCGGAACATGTAGAACCACCACGAGCTCTGGTTGCCGGACTTGACTTCGGGGAGCCACAGGCCGGGAACACCGGCGAGTTCGCGCTGGAGGATCGCCGCCAGCTTGCGGCGGGCGCTGATGATGTTCTCCAACTTGCCGAGCTGGGCGATCGCCACCGCGTACTGGAGTTCGCTCAGCCGGTAGCAGGGGGCGACGTGCTCGAGCCGGTTCCCCTTCCCCAGCCGGTCGTAGTATTTGTCGAGGTAGTTGTGAATCAAGTTGTAATAGTGTTCGCTGTCGGTCAGCGCAAACCCGCCGTCGCCGCAGCTGATGTGTTTCGATTCATTGAGCGAAAAACAGCCGATGTCGCCGATGGTGCCGACTTTTCGGCCGCGATAAAGCGCGTCGTAGGCCTGGGCGCAATCCTCGATCACCGGGATGTTGCGCTCGGCGGCGAGCTTCATGATTTCATCCATCTCGCAGGGATTCCCGGCGAGGTGGACCGCCATGATCGCCCGGGTCCGGTCGGTCATGACCCGGCGGATCGAGTCGGCGGTGATGTTGTAGGTGCGGGGATCGACGTCGGCGAAAACCGGAATCAGGTTCTGGTAGAGAATCCCGATCAGCGACCCCATGTCGGTGATCGGCGAGGTGATCACTTCGTACCCCGGCGGGATTTCCAGCGCCCCGATCGCGGCGTGGAGCGCGGCCGAGCCGGAGGAACCCCCGGCGCAGTAGCGGCGGCCGAAATAGGCGGTCGCCTTTTCGCAGAATTCCTTGACTTTGAACTTGCTCCAGTAGATCAGCGAACCGTGGTCGAAGACGGCGGCGACTTCACGCCGCTCCGCTTCGCCGTAGCGTTGACCGCTGCCGAACGGGGTGTTTTTCATCGCAAAATCCTTTCCATCGGGAACTCGTGGTTCAATTTCGAAATCGCCGCCTCGGGATAGAAAAACGGGGCGTGACTGCCGAAAACCAGGCGGTTGGCGTCGAGCTTGGCGGCATTGGCGCGAAGGGTATCGAAGCGCTCGACAAAGGCGAAGTCGTAATACACATTGGGGAAATTGAGTTTCGCCAGTTCGTCGGCGAAGCCGTTGAGCACCAAAATTTCGAGCGCCGGAAACGCTTCCGCCGCCGCCGCGATTTCGGCGACCGGCACCGGCGGCACGATCGCGCGGCGGTGCTGGCAGCGTTCGTCCTCTTCGCGGATCGGGATCACCGCGAGCGTCTTACGCAAGGCGAAATGGCCCAGCATGTCAAACACGGCGGGGTCGCTCAGTGTGTAACTGTGGAAACTGCGGTGAAACACCACCGCCGGAGCATCCTCGTCGCGCCAGCGCGGATAGTCGGGGTGGACGGCGGGAACGGCACGGAAGTTTCCGGCGACGGCGGCGCGGAGCCGGTCGTTGCAGGCGTAGAGGTCGGCATTGAAATGCGCCTCCGCCGAGCGCACCAGGCCGCCGGTGATGCCGATGGCGGCGAGCGCGGCGCGGAAATCGGCGAAGTTGTCGTAGAGAAAATCCCGGAACGGCCAGCGGCCCCAGGAGAGGTTGTGGTCAAAGAGTTTCATCGTCCGAGGATCCTTTCGGCATTGCGGCAGAGGATTTTTTCGCGGTCGGCGTCGCCGATCCGGGCGCCGAGGACTTTGGCAAGCTGGCAGCCGAAATCGCGGCCGGTGGCGTCGGAGCCGTAAACCAGGCGGTCGGCGCCGATCCGCTTCACCGCGTATTCGATGAATCCCGCCTCCGGCTGACCGCCTGACGTATCGATGACGACGTTGGCGCAATCCGCCACCAGCTCGACGCCGCGGATGCCGCCGCCGGCGAGATGGGCCATCACGATGGTGACGCGGGGAAAACGTCCGGCCAGCGCGGCGATGTCGGCCGGAGTCGATTCGTCGGGGTACTGGCTGACCGTCTTGAACCAGGCGTGGTGAAGCAGCGCCTTGCCGCGCGCTTCCAGCCCCTCCATAATCGGGTCGAGCGAGCGGTCGCGGCAGTTGACCGAGATTTCCAGCTTGACCCCGCGAAAATCGTATTGGTCGAGACAGCGCGCCATTTCGGCCTCGTTGGCCTCGCGACCGTTGAGCGGATTGAGGTGGCAGAACCCGGTGTGAAAAGCCGGATCGGTCGTTACGATCCGCCGGGTCGAGTCGTTGATCAAACGGATTTGCTCCGCGTCGGGACGGGCCCCGAACCGGAAAACGTCACCGAGCCACACCAGGCGGCCGATGCCGACGCGCTTCGCCTCGGCGACCACCGCTTCAAGCGATACGCCGGGAAAGTCATGGACATGAATATCAATCATCATTTGAATCGCCTTTATTTTGCCGACATTGATATTATAGCGCCGAAAGGCCTGTCGATCAATGTTTACAAAGGGCAAAAAAATGATTATTTCGGGCAAAATAAAACGCCCCGGACAAAGCCCGGGGCGCGGAAAGCCGAAGCGGGGATTATTCCGCTTTTTTCGGCGTCAGCGACTTCAGCATCAGCTCGGTCACCCGGGCGGCAAAGGCGGCCGGATCGGCGACCGGACTGCCTTCGCTCAGCAGCGCCTGGTCAAAGAGGACGCGGCTGTATTTGGCGAAGTCGGCCGGATTCTTTTCCGCCTCGGCGCTCAACGCGTCGAGCAAAGGATGCGCGGTGTTGAGTTCGAGAATCCGCTTGGTTTTGGGGATATCCTGGTGCATCGCCCGGAAGAGGCGCTCGATATGCGGCGCAAGCGAGTGCCCCTCGGTGACCAGACAGCAAGGGCTCTCGGTGAGGCGGCCGGAGAAGCGGACGCTCTCGACCTCTTCGCCGAGCGCGTCCTTGAGCGAGGTCAGCAGTTTGCCGTACTTCTCACTGGCGGCGGCGATCTTCCGGTCGAGCTCTTCCTTTTCGCTTCCGGCGAGTTCAAAATCGCCCTTGGCGACCGATTTGAAATGCTTTTTGGCATACTGGAACATCGACTGCATCACCCAGTCGTCGATCGGGTCGGTCATAAAGAGAACGTCGTATCCCTTGGCGCGATAGTATTCGAGCACCGGGCTGGCGGCGACCGCTTCGCGTTTTTCGCCGGTGAGGTAGTAGATGTGCTCCTGGCCGGCGGGCATCGCGGCGATGTACTGGTCGAGCGAAATGAGTTCGCCGGGCTGGCCGTTCATCGACTCGTACATCGCGAGCGCCTTGATCTTCTCCTGGTTGAGATGGTCGGTGTGCATTCCCTCCTTGAGGATTTTGCCGAATTCGCGGAAGAACTTCTTGTAGCTTTCGGGCTCGTTCTCCTGCATCTTCTTGAATTCGCCGAGCAGTTTGCCGACGATCGCCTTCTGGATTTTGAGCAGCAGCGGATTTTCCTGCAGGATTTCGCGCGAGACGTTGAGCGGGAGATCGCTCGAGTCGACCACCCCGTGAATGAAGCGGAGATAATCCGGGATCAATTCCTTGCACTCGTCGGTGATGAAAACCCGCCGGACGTAGAGCTGGAGGCCCTTTTTCTGAATATCGGGCATCAGCAAATTGAAGGGCGCGCTCTCGGGGATGTACAACAGCGCCTTGAATTCATTGGTCCCCTCGGCCGAAATCGGCACCGGCTTGAGGTAATTGCCGCCCGAGTTGGAGAGGTGGCCGAAGAAGCTCTTGTGCTCCTCGTCGGTAATCTCCTCGGGCTTGCGCAGCCAGATCGCCTTCTGGGAATTGAGCACCCGGTCCTCGATGGTCTCGGTCTTGTCCTCATTGACCTTGTGGTGCGGCACGATGATCGGGTAGGCGATGAAGTCGGAGTAGCGGCGGATGATCTCGCCGATTTTCCAGTCTTCGAGATAGCTTTCGCAGCCGGGCCGGAGTTTGAGCACGATCTCGGTTCCCGACATCTCTTTTTCGGCGGCGTCGAGTTCGTAGGAGCCCTCGCCCTTGCTGATCCAGCGGACCGCCGGAGCTTCGCCCTTGCGGGTGGTCAAGGTGACCTCCTCGGCGACCATAAAGGCGGAGTAGAAGCCGACCCCGAACTGGCCGATCAATTCGGGCATTTCGGAAGCCGGGGTGTTGCTCTCGGCGAGCTGTTTCAAAAAGGCCTTGGTGCCGGACTTGGCGATGGTGCCGATGTTCTCGATCACTTCCTCCTCGGTCATCCCGATGCCGTTGTCGCTGATGGTGAGGGTCTTCGCCTCCTTGTCGGGGACGACCCGGATCGACCACTCGCGGGCTTTGGCCGAATCGGTCAGGCTCTCGAAGCGGGCCTTGTCGATGGCGTCGGCGGCGTTGGCGACCAGCTCGCGCAGAAAAATATCCTTGTTGGAATAGAGCGAGTGGATCATCAGATCCAGCAGCTGCGAGACTTCGGTTTTGAATTGCTGTACTTTTGCCATTGTGAATCCTCCTTGAGTTTTTACCATGTTTCGTCTTGGAAATATAGTTTTTTTTGCCGGATTTTCAAGTCCGACACGATATTCGATTGGAAAAATTCCGGATTGGGACTATTATATGAAGAACGTGCTAAGGAGAGAGACCATGACCGAATCGCAACATCAGCCTTCCAGCCGTCCGGACATCAATGTGCCGGATCATCTGCGGAGCGTTCTTCACGAACGGGAAAAAATCTGCGCCGAACTCGAAGCCCTGGCGGGCAAGGATGACGACATCAGCCGCTGCCGGGCCGATCAGTTGCGCGAAGATTTCCGCAGCGCCGAGGCGCTGCCGCCGGAATACGCCGAGATCATGGACCGCCGCTTCGCCGAAGCCGAGCACGTTTACGAAGCCGGCCTCGCCACCGCTGCCGCCAATCGTGAAAAACGCGAAAAGGCTGCCGCCGCGATGGAGGAGGCCAAAAATACGGTAATCCGGATCGCCGCCGAAAAGCCGATCCTGCCCCACCGCCGGGATCTCGACAAAGCGGTCAAAAATTACCTTGCCGCGGTCGCCGCCGCCGGCGCTGAAGCCGACTCGCTTTTCTGCGAAGTCCGGGACCGTGCCGAAATCCGCATCCGGGAGGAGGAAGCCGCCGCCGGAAACGCGCTCACCGCGCTCCGCGAAGCGGTCACCGAGCTCGAAGCGCTGCAGGCCGCCAACGATCCCGAGAAGTTCAAAGAACGGCGCGAAGCGCTCGAAGCGGTCCGCGACAGCGCGATCCCCGCGCTCGACGCCGCCGATGAGGAGGTCGCCGGGCTCGCCGTCCGCTGCCGCGAACTCCTGAAAGACCTCAACGCCAAACTGGTGCTTCATTTCCAGACCCTCGACCTCGCCCGCTGGGAGAGCTACACCCTGAAGCTCGACCTCTGCAAAGAGCTCGAAACCATGCAGTCGGTCGACGACGCCGGGCTTCCGGCCGCCAGCGCCCGGCTGCGGGAAATCCGCAAACGCTGGCAGGAACTCGGCGCGGTGCCGCGCGAAAAGCAGACTGAGCTCGGGCCCAAATTTTACGAATACACCACCAGTCTTCAGCACCGGATCGACGAGTTTTACAAGAAACTCCGCGCCGAACACGCCGAAGCCGAAGCTAAAAAGACTGAACTCATCGCCAAAGCCGAAGCGCTGGCCGATTCGACCGAGTGGAACGTCACCACCGAAGCGATCAAAGGGCTTCAGACGGAGTGGAAGAACGCCGGACACGCCGGGCGCGAAGCGGACGCCAAACTCTACACCGCGTTCCGCGCCGCCTGCGACAAATTTTTCAACGCCCGCACCGCGTACTGGGAGTCCAAGCACGAGCAGCACGCCGCGGCCACCGCGATCAAGGTTCAGCTCTGCGAAGCCGCCGAGGCGCTGGCCGGACGCGAAGGCGCGGCGGCGGTGGCGGAGGCAAAGAAACTGCGCGCCGACTTTCAGGCCGCGCCCCGCGCGGGCAAGGCCGAAACCGAGCTTGCGAATCGCTTCAATGCCGCGATGGACGCCTTTTTCGGCCGCCGCCGCGAGGAAGTGGCAGGCGCGGTGAAGCGCCGCGAGGAGATCGTCGAAGCACTGGAAACCTTTGCCGTGACCGAGGCAGCCGCCGCCGAAAAGAAACTTCGCGAACTCCGCGATGAATGGCAGCAGCTCCCCAACGCCTCGCGGGAAAGCACCGGCAAGCTTGAAACCCGGGCCCGCGCCGCGGCCACCCGGATTGAAAAAGCGGTCGCCGAACTCCGCCGCAAGCAGCAGGCCGAACGCGGTCAGCTCTTTGCCGGAGCGCTGCGCGAAGTGGCAAAACTGATCGCCGCCGCCCGCGCCGGGGAACCGCTGCCGGAAATAACCATCGACCTCTCCCCCTTCCCCAAGCTCGCGGCGCTGGCCAGCGAGCTGGTCGCCGGCAGCGCCGGGCTGGATGCGGTGGAAAAGGCGATCCGCAACAACACCCGCGAATTCCGCCGCCTGCTCGAGGAAATCGAGAGCTCGCTGGCGCCAAAAGAAGAAGCGCCGGCGACCGACCTCGCCGCCGAACTCGCCGCCGCGATCGCCGGGAACTTCGGCGGCAACGCGGTGCGTGAACTCAAACGCGCCGCCGATCCGCGCGAACTCGCCCGGAAACTGCTGGGGGTGGGCATGGTGGAGCTCGGCGAGCTCGACGAATTGCTGGAACGGTACGAAAAAATCGGCAAACATACGCTGGAGAAATAAAACTTCAGGGTTTTGACGCAATGGATTACGGAACCCGCCGGATTTCGGCGGGTTCCGTTTTTTGGTCTATCTTTACTTGATGCAGTCGAAAGTCAGCGCATCGCCCTTGACCCCGACCCGGAGGGTCATGTTTTCGCCGAGCTTGCCCTCGATGATCAGGTGCGAGACCGGCGTTTCCAAGAGCCGGATCACCGCCCGCTTGAGCGGCCGCGCCCCGAACAAAGGATCGTAGCCGTCCTCGGCGATGAACTCCTTGGCCGCCTGGCTGATTTCGAACTTGACGTTCTGGTCGGCGAGGCGTTTTTCGAAGCGCCGGAGCTGGATGTCGATGATCTTGACCATGTGTTCGCGGGTCAGCGCATGGAAGATCAGCGTTTCGTCGATCCGGTTCAGGAACTCCGGCCGGAAGTGGCGGCGGAGCTCGACGGTCAACTCTTCCTTGAGCTCTTCGGCGCTGCCGTGGTGTTCGAGGATCATCGAACTACCCAGGTTGCTGGTCATGATGATGATGGTGTTTTTGAACGACACCGTCCGCCCCTGCGAATCGGTGATCCGGCCGTCTTCGAGGATCTGCAGCAGGATGTTGAAGACATCGCTGTGCGCCTTTTC
>CAZRFG010000010.1:0-25432 GCA_964599205.1 uncultured Victivallaceae bacterium | reverse complement strand
ATAATATACGGGGGATGTTCCGCTTTTCAAGGCAGCGGCAGCAAAATACTGAAGGTGCTTCCCTCGCCGACTTTGCTCACCGCTTCGGCCGAGCCGCCATGGAGCTGGGCGATGTGTTTGACGATTGCCAATCCGAGCCCGGTGCCTCCAGCCTTGCGGCTGCGGGCACGGTCAACCCGGTAGAATCGCTCGAAAATCCGGGCGAGGTGCTCCGGCGCTATTCCGCAACCGTAGTCGCGGACGCTGATCTTCGCCTGATGATCGACCGCCTCGAGCTCGACTTCGATCGGACGCTCGGTCTCCGAGTACTTAATGCTGTTGGTCAGCAAATTGAGGATCGCCTGTTCCACCAGCTGGCGGTCGACCAGCACCTTGGCCCCGTGCGAACGGTCGAGGAGGTGGATCGCCATATTTTCCGGCGCGCGGGCGCGGGCCAGTTCGATCGCGGTCTCCGCCGGAGCCCGCAGCTCGACCAGCTCGCGGTCATCGCGGTTTCCCTCCAGCGACCGGCATTCGAGGTCGGAGAGCGACAGAATGTCGTCCACCAGCGAAGTCAGCCGCTTCGAGTGCATGTCGAGAATGCCGAGGAAACGTTTCGCCGCCTCGGCGTCCTCCATCGCGCCGTCGAGCAGCGTCTCCACCGCGCCGCGGATCACCGTCACCGGGGTCTTGATCTCGTGCGACACATTGGCGACGAAGTCGCGTCGGTAATTTTCGAGCTTGCGCAGCGTGGTCAAGTCGTAGACCACCAGCAAGATCCCCGAGGAGTGTTCCTCGCCCCAGCTCAAATGGGTCGCCCGCAGCCGCAGATGGCGGTCGCCGGACGGCAGTTTGAGGGTCATTTCCATCTCCTGATTCTGAAAATTCCGGCGGAGATTCCGGATCAGTTCGTCAAGCTGGCGGTTGCGCACCAGCCCTGCGATCGCGGTGCCCTCGGCGCGTAGCGGCATGATGTCAAAAATCCGCGAGGCGGCGGTGTTCATATCGATGATTTCGCCGTTCATATTGAGCATGATCACCCCCTCCGCCAGGGAGGCGAAAATGGCGTCGCGTTCGCCTTTTTCGCGGGTGACCCGGCCGATCTGGCGCTTCAATTCGTCGGCCATCGCGGTCAGGGCCAGCGCCAGGCCGCGGATCGCGCCGCGTTTCGGAATCGGCAGTTCCTCGTCGAAATTGCCGGCCGCGATCCGCTCCGCCGCCGCTTGCAGTTTCTGCACCGGGCGGCTGACCAGAATGTAGATGAGGAAGCTCAGCAGCGCCGCAAAGAGCACGGTCAAGGTGATGGTCGTGGCGATGTCGCGGCGGGACTGGCGGAGCACCTTGTCGATCTCCTGAATCGAAACCGCGTCGCGTACGATGTAGTGTTTGCCCTCGAAAATCAGCGGAGTCGAGCAGTAGAGCATCCGCCGCCCCTGGGTGGCACTGTAGCGGATCTGGTAGGCGAATTTCTCCCCGGAGCTGAAGACGTTGCGCAGCTCGGCCACTTCCGGGCGGTTGGCGTGGTTGTCCATCAGGTTGGGATTTTCCTCGGTGTCGGCGACCACGGCGCCGTTTTCGGCGATGATGCTGACCCGGGTTTTGTAGGTGCTGCTTTCCAGCTTGACCGCTTTTTTGAGTTCGGCGGCGGAGCCGCTGCGCAAAGCGGCTTCGCAGAGCGGCAGCAGCAGCCGGGCGCGGAGCGACAAGTCCTGCTTGACCTGGTCGAGATAGACCCGCTCGACCGACTCCGCCTGACGGTGGAAGACCGCCGCCAGCAGCAGCAGCAATACGATCAGGATCGCCGACAGCCAGTAAAGATAGTTTTGTTTCTTCATCATTTTTCAGTCCTGGATGAACCGGTAGCCGACGCCGCGCACGGTTTCGATCAGGTCGCCGAATTCGCCGAGTTTGCGGCGGAGGCTGACCATCTGGACGTCGATCGCCCGCTCGGTGACCGGATAATCTTCGCCCTTGACCGCGTTGACGATCTGGTTGCGGGTGTAGACCCAGCCGGGGCGGCGGGCGAGGAAATAGAGGATTTCAAATTCCGAAAAGGTCAGATTGAGGGGTTCGTTGCCGAGCTTGACTTCGCGGGTGCCGCGGTTCATGTAGAGCGCGCCGCGCCGGATCATGCCCTCGCTCTCCTCGGTTTCGGCGACCGCGCGGCGGCGCAGCACGGAGTGGATGCGGGCGACCAGGACTTTCGGGCTGAACGGCTTCGGCACGTAGTCGTCGGCTCCCATTTCGAGGCCGATGACGATGTCGCTCTCTTCGCTTTTGGCGGTCAGCATGATGATCGGGATCGAGGCGGTGGCGGGATCCGCTTTGAGTTTGCGGCATACGGTGAGGCCGTCAATGCCGGGCAGCATCAGGTCGAGCAGTATCAGGTCGGGGGCGAACTCTTTGGCGGCGCGGACGCCGAGTTCGCCGCTTTCGCAGCTCTTCAGCCGGTCGTAGCCGTCGCGGATCAGATTGTAGCGGATCAGCTCCTGAATCGCCTCTTCGTCTTCGATGATCAGTATTTTTTCATTGCTCATAATGTCGCCTTTCTTGCTTCAATCTAAAAATACCGCGGAATCGTCAAAAAGCAATTGAAAAAGAGTTAGGAATGGATTAGCTTATCGCAAGTATATCATTAAAGGAAACACCTATGAATTCAAAAGCCCTGTGGTTGGCGCTGCTGCTGCCGGTGTGCGGCTGCTTCGGCGCAGTATGGACCTTTGAGGCGGGGAGCGAGCCGCCCCCGATCACCGATGCCGCCGCACTTGATTTTACCTCCGCCAAGGCGGTGACGATTCAAGTGGAAGTCAAAATTCCGCCCTCGGCCTTCCGCAACGGCGTCCGCCAGATGATCCTCGCCCGGGGATCCGACACTTCGGTCAACGGCTGGAATTTCTCGTGGATCTCCGGCCCCGACCAGCCCAATGCCGGGCAGCGCCTCAGTTTCAACATCGCGTTGGCGGATAAAAAATATCACCGTTTTGCGGTACCCGCCAAAATCCGGCTGGAAGTCTGGACCACCTTGAGCGTGACCTGCGACGGGAACAAGCTCGCGCTCTACCAGGACGGCCACCTGCTCGGGGAAAAGGAGATCGGGACGATGATCCCGACCGGCAGCGCGCCGTTGCGGCTCGGCCGCTATCCGCTCAACAGCAACCCGATGCCGTTTGAGGGCGAAATCCGCAAAGTCGAAATCGTGCCGGAGTTGAAAGCCCCCGCCGTCGTCGGGAAATTGGAACTTCCGGAGCTCCATTACCGCAACTTCGACCTCGCCGACAAGAGCGTTCCCGCCCCCGCCGCCGAACCCTTCTCGATCACCGCCGACCAAGTCGCGCTGGCCAAGCGCAACATCGCCAATTACCCGTGGGCCAAGGCGGAGGAAAAGAAGATTTTCGCCGAGGCCGACGCGCTGCTGGCGCTGACCCCGGAAAAGCTCAAGTGGCAGATCCCCGATCTCCCCGGTTCGGCCTGCAGCTGTCCCAACTGCGGCCAGCCTTCCAACGTGGCCTGGGGCGAATCCGGTGCGAACGACGGTGAAAAATTGGTCTGCGCCGACTGCAAAACCGTTTTTCCCAACGATAAATTTCCGGAAGATCAGGTCCTCGAGCTCACCCTCGCCAACGGCCGCCAGGTGAAGATGAACTATTTTCGCGGCAAAAAAGACCAGCTCAACGAGGGTGACCGCTACTTTTTGAGCGGCGTGATGCGCGAACGGCGGATTGTTTCGCTGATGAACAAACTCCCCTCGCTCTACGCCGCCTGGGCGCTGACTTCCGATCGCAAATATGCCGAAAAGGTCAAGGAAATCCTGCTCCGCTTCGCCGAAGTCTACCCCGGTTATCCGGCCCGGCTCCGCAACACCTATTTCGCCGACTACGGCGGCAACCCGATCGAGGGGAAATTCTACCGCTGGAAGCTCGGCGACAATCGCTATATGGTGCCGCTGGTCACCGCCTATGACCTCACCCGCGGCTCCGGCGTCTACTCCGACGCCGACAAGCTCAAGATTGAAAACGACCTCTTCCGCGAATACAAACGCATGATGGTCGCTTATCCGCCGTGGCGGGATTTGACCAATTCGCTGCCCTTCGGCTACGCCGGAATGGCCTACGCCGGGCGGGTGCTCGGCGACCACGAGATGATCGCCTGGGTGGTGGATGGGCCGCAGAGTCTCAATGTTTTCATGGACACCTGGTTCCACCGCGACGGCTTCTGGCATGAAAACAGCTGCTCCTATCAGAGTATGACGCTCGGCTACATGCACCGCATCCTCGAAGCGCTGGCGGGCTACAGCGATCCTGCGAGCTATACCAAGATGGATCGCTTCGATCGCCTCGACGTCGCCGCCAAACTGCCGATGCTCGGCAAGAGCTACAGCTCGATGGTGCCGGCGCTGATGCCGAATAAGCTCCTTCCCGGCGTCAACGACAGTCCGGCCAATTCCCGCTACTACCCGCGCCACCTCGAGTCGGCGGTCCGCTTCTACGATTCGCCGGAAGCGCGCGAAGCGCTGCGGTTTCTCGGCGGCGACGAAGAGCCGGGGCTGCCCGGGGTCGAATCGCTGTTCACCTTCAGCCCGATCGACGCCAAGGGCGGCGAAACGGTGCCGTGGCGGGCGCGCGAGAGCATCCTTCTCCCCGGGCCGCGCTGGATGATCGCGAGGAGCGCCGAGTACGGGCCCAAGGGCGGTGCGCTGCTCTTTGACTACGGCGAACAGTATATCTATCACGTTCACACTTCGTCGCTCAATTTTCTCTACTTCGACTACGGCGTCGAGCTCGCGACCGATATCGGTTACTTGAGCGCCCAGCACAAAATGACCCCGTTCAACAAATCGATGATGGCCCACCAGACCGTGATCATCGACGGCAAGCCGCACTACAAAGGGGCCGACCGCCGGGTCGACGGCGACCTCTTCGCCGCCCGCAACCCGGTTTGCAAAGTGGTGCGCGGCAGCGCCCCCAATGTGGCCGGAGAAGTAGCCCGGAAGTTCGAACGGACCATGTTTTATATCGATCGCGGTGTCGGCGACCGCTACGTGGCCGATTTCTTTGAAGTCGATGGCGGCAAGAGTCACAGCTATATTTTCCACGGCGTCGGCGAGGATTTCACGCTCCCCGCCGGACTCAAGACCGAGCCGGTCGACGCCGCTTCGCTCTTTGACAAAGCGACCGGGGCGAGTCATCTCACCGACGGCCGGACCGGCAAAATCTCCGGCGGCGAAGTGCTGCTCTGGCGCGACGCCGGCAACGCCCCGGTCGGACTGGCCTACCGGATTCCAATCAACTTCAGCGCCGAACTGATCACCGCCAAAGCGCCGGGCAACCGCGACCTCCGCGATCCCCTTTCGGCGAAGAAGATGAACTTGATGATCCTTCGCAAAGACGGTCCGGCGAATTTCTTCGGCGGGGTTTTCGAGGGCTTTGCCGACTCCCCCCGGAGCGACCGCCAGGTCAGCATCCTCGAGGCCGTCAACGGGCGGATCATCGAGGTCAAAACCGGCGGCCGCACCGAGCTCCTGATCAGCTCGGACGGCAAGGGCGCAGTCAGGGCTCCGGCTTATCCCGAACTCAAATTCACCGCGTTTGCGGGCGCGGTGACGCTGGAGGGCGGCAAACTTGCGGCCCTCTTCGTCAGCGGCGGCAGCCTGGCGTACGGCCGGGAGCAAGTCGAAGCGCCGGTCGTCCGCGGCAAGGTTGCGGCGTTCGACGAAGCGAAACGGACGATGACCCTCGACGTCGAGCCCGGCCCCGCGGTCGGCGCGGGGGATTATATCCGCATTCTCAACCGCCGCGACGGCTTCTACCGGATTGAAAAAATTGAGGGCAAGACGCTTTCAATCACCGACACCGCGCCGTGGAAACTTGACGCCGGCGACGAATTCATCATCATTCCGAGCGCTTGGAAATAAGCGCCGCTTCCCGGATACGGCGGGTTCAGGGGGATGCTTGCGTGGATGGTGAAAAAGCTGATTTTTTTTGGTGTGAATTGCAAAATTCAATATTGAAAATAAAGATCCGGCGGATATATTGATCTCCGAGATGGCGTACGGACTCAAAGTTTCGTTTTTTGAAAGGGATTCCATGTTTTGCGTACAATGCGGACAGGAGCTTGCGGCGGAAAGCGCATTTTGCAGCCGGTGCGGCAAAGCGGTCACCGCGCCCGTTGTCATCGTGCGTGACGGCCTTGAGACTTTCATTCCCCGCAACACCCTGGCGCTCTGGAGCTATTATCTCGGCATCTTTTCGCTGTTGTGCGGTCTCACTTCGCTGCCCGCTATTGTCACCGGAGTCATGGGGCTGGCTTATGCCGGAAAACATCCCGAGGCCAAAGGCGTGGTTCACTGCTGGGTCGGCATTCTCGTCGGCGCTTTTTCACTGTTGCTGTTTCTGGCGTTTTTTCTGTTTCTTCTGTGCGGCAGGCGAGGTTAGCCGGTCCGCATGACCGAAGTTTCAAGACAGCCCAAAACAAAAAGGAGGGGTCAACATGTTTTGCAGTCAGTGTGGGAAACAGATTCCGGATGATACACAGTCCTGCCCCGAGTGTCAGGCGTCGTCGCTGAAGATGGATTCGGCCCGTCCGGCGGTCGCTCCGGCCAATCGGGTGGAGGTCAAATCCGGATTGGTTCAGGCGATTCTGGTGACGCTGTTTTGCTGCCTGCCTTTCGGCATTGTGGCGATCGTCTATGCGGCGAGGGTTTCCGGACTGGCCGCGGCGGGAGACATTGCCGGGGCCCAGGAGGCGGCGAGGAAGTCGAATATGTGGGCGTGGGTATCTTTCGGCGTCGGTCTGGCGGGTAACTTAATTGTAGTTCTCATCCAAATTCTGGCCGCTTCGCATTGAAAAAAAGCGGCATGATCGCAATCGCAGCGATCGCGGCCGCAGTTCTGGCGGCGCTGTTCCGGTGCGATCCGCAAACTTCGTCATGGCTGCCGAAATGCCTGTTCCACGAAGCGACCGGGCTTTATTGTCCGGGGTGCGGCAATACCCGGGCGCTTCATGCTCTGCTGCATGGACATGTCCTGCTGTCGCTGCGGTACAATCCGCTGCTGATTCCGGCGGCGCTGACGGTACTGCTGTTGGTGATCCGCCCCGGCTTGACCGCCAATCGCGGCATTGCCTGGAGCATTGCCGTTGTGGTGATCGCCTTTGCGATCCTGCGCAATTTGCCGTGGGCGCCGTTTAGCTGGCTCGCCCCGCTGTCCTGATCAACAACCAAAGGGTGGAATATGTTTTGCTCTCATTGTGGAAAAGAAATCGCTCCCGACAGTCGCTTTTGTCCCCAATGCGGCGCCCCGCTGGCTCCGGGAGGCGCGCCGCGGGACGCCGCCGAACGCAAAGTGCTGGCCGGTCTCTTCGGAATCCTGCTCGGCAGTCTGGGAATTCACAAGTTCTATCTCGGACTGGTCCGGGAAGGAGTCATCGAAATCCTGCTCACGATATTTTCCTGCGGCATTCTGGGATTCATCGGATTCATCGAAGGAATCATCTATCTGACCAAATCGGATGAGGCTTTTTACCAGGACTACATCGTCAACCGTAAGCCGTGGTTCTGAGCCCGTGCGGGCAATTTTCAAATCTCCCAGCTGATTTCGCGCTCGTTTTCGCCGAGGTGGCGGATTTTGATCCGGACCACGCCGTCGGGGAGGAGGCGATCGATCCGCTCCGGCCACTCGATCAGGGCGAAACTTCCCGGGCGGTCGAAATACTCGTCGACGCCGAAGGCGAGGGCGGCGGCCGGATTGTCGATCCGGTAGAGGTCGAGATGGTAGAAGTCGCGTCCGTCCGGACAGCGGTACTCCTGAATGATGGTGTAGGTCGGACTCGAAATCGGCTCGGTGATGCCGAGCGCCCGGCCGAAACCGCGCGAAAACACGGTCTTGCCCGCGCCGAGGTCGCCCTCGAGCGCGATCACCGCGCCGTCGGGGTAGGCGGCGGCGATTTCGGCGGCGGCGCGTTCGGTGTCGGCGACGTCGCGGCTGATGAATTGCTTAATGGACATAACCACCTCTCCGGTTTTTCTGTAAATGATCGCCGTCGGGCGCGAATACCCCGCCGGGCGTTCCCGCCGCCAATACCCGGCCGATCCGGGTGAGGGGGGCGAAGCCGGCCGGCCAGTTTGCGGCAAGTTCTTCCGCTCTGGCTGCCGGGACGGTGAACAAGAGTTCGTAATCCTCGCCGTCGGCAAGCGCTCCCTCGACTTCGGCGTCGGGATGGCACGGCAGCCGCGCGGGATCAAGTTCAATCGCCACCCCGGACGCCGCCGCGAGGCGCGACGCGTCGAGGAGACAGCCGTCGCTGAGGTCGATCATCGCATCGGCGAAAAAATTCTGCGCCAGGAATCGCCCTTCGGCGAGCCGCGGGGTGAAGCTGAGATGGCGGCCGGATTCGAAGGAGTTGCCGAGTTTTCCGGTGACATAAAGGAGGTCGCCGGGCCGCGCCCCGGAGCGGCGGACGACCTCTGTTGCCGGAACGGTGCCGAGAATGGTCAAGGTGGTCGCTTCGAGATTGCTTTCCGGCGGCAAGGCGGCGAGGTCGCCCCCCACGATCGCGACGCCGTAGGTTTCGGCCGCTTCGGCCGCCCCGAGGGCGAAGTCGAGAAGATATTGATCGCTGCGGCTGTCGGCGGCCAAGGTCAGCAGCGCCCATTTGGGGGTGCCCCCCATCGCCGCAATGTCGCTCAGATTGCGCTTCAGGAGTTTCGCCCCCGCAAGTTGCGGCGGGGTTTCGCCGGGAACGAAGTGGACGCCGCCGATCAACTGGTCGACCGCCGCCAGCAGCAGCAGGCCGCCGCCGAGGTCGATCGCGGCGCAATCGTCCCCCGGTCCGACCGGAACGTCCGGCCCGGTTTTGAGCCGCGGCAGCAGCCCGGCGAGGATGTCGAGTTCGTGAATCATGGTCGTATTGTCATTTTCTATACAATACGGCCGGAACGCTTTTTTTCAATTTGAGCGGGCGGATTTTTCGGAAGATCGCCGCCGGCGACCAACATTTCCGCCGGGGCTTTTTGTCCGCTACTTCACAATCGGGTCC
Source organism: uncultured Victivallaceae bacterium (assembly GCA_964599205.1). Classification (GTDB taxonomy): domain Bacteria; phylum Verrucomicrobiota; class Lentisphaeria; order Victivallales; family Victivallaceae; genus JAVBUI01. The sequence goes on along the minus strand of CAZRFG010000010.1, from coordinate 16,420 downwards.
GGCATGTGCCAGGAGGCGGGGTAATAGGGTTCGCCCGGCACATTCAAGAGATCACTGCCGATCCACTGCTGCTTGAGCCGGTGCCGGGGCGCGTAAAAGTCAAAAATATCGTTCTCGCGCCGCTCTTGGTCGAGGCGCAGAAACTCCCGGTACCAGCGTTCTTTTTCCTTCGGGTCGACGGCGGTGCGGGCGAGCTGGGACAGCGCTTCCGGGATGCCCAGCGCGGCGCAATCCTGGTAGGCCTGCTGGACTTCGCTTTGAGGCCGGAATTGGCTCAGGATCCGGGCCCGCAGCAAACGGGCTTCGGGAATGTTCCGGCGGCAGGGCTCCTCCAACAGCCGGAGCGCTTCGAGGCGGTTTTTCTCGTTGAGGGCGAGCAAATACTGGGCTTTGAGGTGGCCGGCGTCGGCGGCTTGGCGCAGCAGCTGCGGTCCGCGCTGGAGCATGGCGCCGGCCTCCGACTGATAGGCGCTGTCGCGCCGGGCTGCGACCATCGGGAGTTCGCGCGGATTTTCGAGCAGGAATTTGCCGACCATATATTGGGCTTGAACATCGCGTTCCTGCATCGGGACGAAGAGCTCAAAGGTCCGGCTCCGATACGGATTTTCGGTCAGTCGCGCCCGCTGCAGCAAGCTCTTCTGGGGGCCCGCCGGGTGCATCAATTTGAGGAGGCCGGAGAAATAACGCGATTCGGCGGTCTCGGGCTGCTCCAACAGGATATTGCGCGCGATCAGCGTCTGGTGGTTCAGGAACTCCTCGACCCCCGGAAAATCGCGGCGGTCGATCGCAAAGAGGTAGCCGAGGAACCACGGCTCCTCGGCGAATTCAAAGGCCAGCTGCGGCGTGATCAAGCCGCGCGGATCTTCGCGGCGGAGGAGTTTGCGGCGGATCTGCTCAAGCACCGCATAGGAAATTTTTTGCGCGGCGGCCTCGGCCAGCAGGCCGTCGATCCGCTGGTCGATTTTCAGGGGTTCGCGGTCCTCGCGTTTCGGATAGGCGAAGTCGAGCGCCACCGCCAGCGCGTACTTGGCCGGGGCGTAGTCGGCCTTGACCGCCTCTTCGGCCAGGGCGAGGTCAAAGCCGAGGTAACGATCCTCGTTGGAGCCGGTGTTCAAGCGGACCGGCAGCCGGGCCGGATAAACGCATTGGCCCAGGTCCGGGCGGAGCAACTTCAAGTGATCGGCGCGCGCGGCGTCGCCCGGCTTGCGGTAAACGGTCCGGACGCTGTCGTTCCAGCAGTCAAACGCGCCCCGCATGGCGGAGCGGAGTGAGTATTCCAGCGGCATCGGCCGCAGTCCGACGGAATCGAGGATGTCGCGCCATTGCGAAGTGTCATGGCCGGGACCGGCAAGCGGGCGGACGATTTTTTCCTTGGCCTCGTCCGGCCACAGGAACTGCGACCGGTTGCGCTGGAATTCGATCAGCGCGATCAGCACTCCGGCGTCGTCCGAACCGTATTGCTGCGCCGTTTCGAGGAGTTTCAACGCCTGCGGCCAGTCCGGTTCGACTCCGAGGCCGCGGAAATAACAGAGCCCGAGCTGGTACAGCGACGGCAGATGATTGTCGTTCGCGGCGCGGCGGAGGAGGCCGATTGCTTTTTCCGGCGACGGCGGCGTGTCCGGTGCGCCGTACAGCAGTTTGAGGGCGCTCCAGTATTGATAGTCGGGATTGCGGCTGTTGGCCAGTTTTCGCTCATGGTCAAAGCGCTCGTACGGATACGGCTGATATTTCACCTCCAGCATCGACGGCAGCGTTTCCTCCAGTTCAAAGGAGCCGACCCGGGGATCGGATACTTCAAAATAGGCGTCGATGTCGGGTTTCCCCGCGTCCCCTTTCTCGATCATGATGCCGAAGGAGCGGATGCGCGGCGGATTTTTGGGCGCGCGATCGCCGCCTTTGCCGATGAAAAGCCGTTTGCCGTTGATCACCAAATAGATCAGGCCATTCGGACGGGTGTCGAAAATCAGCCTGACCTGGAGCGGCTCAAAGGCCGGCATATAGTTCTCTCCGGTGCTGAAAAAAAGTCGCGTAGGATTGTAATAGGCCGCGATCGAGACCCGGGTCGATGAAAGATAAACGGCATCGAACGGGGTCACCCGCAACACCGACAGGAGGTTGTCCATATCGTCGCCGATGGAGCTTTGTCTGCCGAAATTGATGGTGAAGGCGTTGATGTATCGCTGTTCGGCGGAGAAGGCCGGAAAATTGCGGATGACGAATTCAAAAGTCAGAAACCGCCCCTTGGCGATATTTTGCGGAATCGGACACTGGATCGAACTGATTGCGAAGCGGGCCACGCAGTAATCGCACGAACAGTTGCGGCCGTGATGGTCGCCGCCCCCGAAGCTGCCGCTCCAACCTGACGCGATCATGAAATCGCGGCGGGGCAGAAAGCGGTAGAGGGCGCCGAGCGGGGTGTCGAAACGTTTGGCGGCGCTGTTGGCGATTTCCCAGCGGCCGGTGGCGAAATTGACCTTCTCGATGAATTTGGGCTCGTCGGCGGCGGCGCCGGAAACAAGCAGCGCGACCAGCGCGGCGGCGGCGATTCTGAACATAGCAAAATTCCTCTCTCCCCTGCGATTATCGAAAAAATATCACCCTTTTTGCCGCAAATCAAACCAAAACGGCAAAAAAAGCGCGATCCGGCGCTTTCATTTGGCGAAAAAAGCGTTATTTTATCAATATGAAGATGCAACCAACTGTACTGATCATGTTTTCGTCGCTGCTGTTGCTGCTGGCCGGCTGCGGCCGCAAAGCGCCGCGCGAAATTCCGCCCAACGAACGCAACCGCCTGGTGATCCGGATGTTTCAGAGCCTGGACCGGCAGGACGCCGCTGCCGCGCTGGAGCAAGCGGTGAAATTCCGCGCGCTCGATCCCGGCAACAATTACCTCACTACCATCGTCGAAACGCAGCGCGGCAACACCGCCGTCGTCGAAGCCCAGAAAATGCTCGACGCCAAACGGCCCGACGAGGCCGTCAGGGTGCTTGAAAAAGGGATGAAAGCTTCTCCGCTCAACCGCCAGCTGGCCGTGGAGATGGCGAAAGTCCGCCGCCTGGCGGCGCTTGAGGCCGGGGTGAAATCGCTGCTGGCGGCCCGCGGGCTTGACGACCGCGGCCGGGCGCTGGCCAGACTGGAGCTGGCCGCCGAAGAATTGGATCACCCTGAACTGACCGCCGCGGTCAAGGTCCAGCGGACCAAATTCAACGCCGAGCTTGCCGCCGATCAGGAGCGGCGACGCAAAGAGCAGGAGAAAAAGACTCCCGCTCCGGCCGACAACGCCGGGAAAACTCCTCCGGCGCCGGCCGGCAAAGCGGAAGACGTGACGCCGCCCCCGGCCGTCAAACCGGTGCCGTGATGGCCTGCGCCGGAGCGATTCTGCTTGCCGGGGTGCTGGCGGCGGTGGGCGCGTTGTCGCCGGATCCGTCGCTCGACCTTCCCGAAGTGCTGGCCAAGGTTCAGGGCCAGGAGGTCACTCGCGAAACCGGACTTAAATTGATCAAGAGCCGGGTCGGAGCCGAGAATATTCCGCGCGGCGAATTCCGCTCAACCCTCAAAAAGGTGTTGATCGAGGCTTTTTGCACCCAGCTTTTGCGGCGGGAATTGCGCGACGCCGGCTTCGAGCCCTCCGCCGAGATGGTGCGGCGGTCGATTGCCGAGGCCGAGTCCTATATGCCGCCGGGCTGGCCGAGGACGGCGGAAGCGGATAAGAAACTCCTCGCCGGCGACCCCAATGTCCAGCTCAAAGTGGCAATCCGGCTGTTCCTGCGCAAAACCATGCCGGACAAGTTTAAAATCAATGATGCCGAAATCGAGGATTATTATCGCTCGCACCAGCGCGATTTTCTGGTCCCGGCGGAGATCGAGTGCGATCAACTGGCGGTGAAACCGACCGAAGCGGGCCGCCAGTCGCTGCTGGACGCGCAGGCGCGATTGCGGCAGGGGGAGAAGTTTGAAACCGTCCGGGACGCATTGCGCGAGCCGCTCGACCGGCGCTTGTCGCCGGATTTTGTGATGCGGATCGCCGATGAGCTTCCGGACGGCAGCTGGTCGGAGCTCGTCGAGCAGTCCTACGGCTATTTCCTGATCCGGATCAATAAACGCGTACCGGCCACCTATCTTCCGCTCAGTGACGCGTCTTTGTTCATCGTGCAGGAGCTGGAGAGCCGCCGGGCGGCGCTTGAATTGGAAAAGATCCTGAATGCGAAATTGTCGCAACTGGATGTGGAGTTCTATTTTTAGGGAGGTGAACGATGAAGCTGGTGATCTGGACGATGGCGGCCGCGCTGGGACTCTCGGTCTTCGGGGCGGAGGAGCTGGAACTCGACGGCAAGTTCCGCGAGCTCAACGGCGACAAAACGGCCAAATGGCTGCAGAATCAGGGCGAATGGAACAAACCCTGGGGCGAAGTAACGGTCCGCAAAGAAGGCGATGAAGCCCGGGTGGCGATCAAAAGCGCCGCCAAAAACACCCAGATGTTCACCCAGACCCGGACTTACGACACCAAACCGGGGGAATTTTTTGAAGTCAAAGTGAGCGCCCGCGGCAAGGGCGCGGTCGAATTGGGGATTTATCTCTATGACGCCGCCGGCAAGACCGTCGGCGTCTTCGGCGAGAGCGAAAAGCTTGGCGCCGACTTCGCCGAATACACCGCGGTCATTCCGGTTGAATCAAAGCCGGGAATGGACGCCGCCAAGGCCCGGATCTACTTCGGCGCCGCGCCGAATTCGGAAATCGAAGTTCGCGAAATCGCCGCCCGCAAAGTGGACAAAGGGGTGATCAAGTTCAAATTCAACGGCAGTTTCAGCGCCAAAGCCGGCGCCGCCGAGCCGGATGGCTGGAAGATGAACAACAGCAAATGGAATGAACCCTGGGGCAAACTCACCTTGAACGGCGGCGATTTCCCGGTGACCATCGCCGCGAGCACGGTGCCTTCGCAACTCTTCAGTTCCGGCTTTCGCGCCGCCACTGCGCCCGGCCGCAAAATCACATTGACCGCGGTCGCCAAGGGCCGGGGCGAACTCCAGTTCGGGCTCTATCTCTACGACAAGGACAACAAATCGCTCGGGATTTTCCCCTTTGTCACGCCGGTGACGGCGGAGGCGGCGACTTACAGTCACACCTTTGAGGTCGCGCCGGTCAAGGACGCGATCCCGGCCTACGCCCGGCTTTTCATCGGCGCCGCCGCCAATGCGGAAATCAGTTTCGCGTCGCTCCAGGGGACGTCGGAGTAATCCTGGCGGATTGTTTCGCGTCGATCCCGGCGGTCAGCCGGGCGAAATCTTCGCCGATCCGGCGGTCGTTTTCGAGATAGACGATCACCGCGGCGGCAAAAAACAGCAATGCTCCGGCCAGGGCGAATCGTGAACACGTTCGCCCTGCCGGGGATGGCATGATCAGCAATCCGGCCAGTAGCGCGAATCCGATCGCCTCGGCGGCGAGGATGATTTTTATTCCCGCAAAGCCGACCGCGAGATTGGGTTCATCTTCCATTTTCAGCCGTAATGAAAGGGCTTTCACTTTTTGTGAATTGGGCATATCCCGAGTGAAAATTTTTTCGTCGCGAAGTTTGTCCAGTCGCGCCGCGGTTAGATGCGGACCGAGGACTTGGCTCAGGCCGACGATCCGGGATCGGTGGTAATCGCATTCCCGGCGGCAGACTTGCTCGGCGGCAAGGTAAATTCCGCTGTAAATGATCACCGTCCAGGCGGAGAAGGCGCAACCAAGATGAAGCCAGTCGCTTCGCCGCCGCCGCCAGATCAGGTAAAGTCCCGCCGGAATCAAGCCGGGCAGCAGCAACACCAGCCCGTGATTCGGACAATCGGCAATAATCTGCCAAAGCTGCGCCGGATTGTCGCCAAAAGCGATCGCAAGAACCGGGGGCGCTGCTGCCGCTGCCACCCATCCCAACCGCATTATTTTTTCCTTTGGTCGAACCGGTTTCTCTTTTTCAGAGGGAGTCATCACAATCTCCTTTTTTCCGGAAAACGAAAAACCCCGGTCCGGCGAAGCCGAAACGGGGCGGGCCGGAATGTTTCCGGGTCAGAGTTTTTCGGCGTCGACTTCGGTCAGGGTGGCGTCGGTGCCCTTGTAGGCGATCGCCGCGATCCGGATCAGGGCCACGGTTTTGCCGTCCTTGGGGGCGGGAACGTCGATAATGCGCTTGACTTCGGCGCTGCCGTCGAGGTCGACTTTGGTGTTGTAGTCGCCGCTGATCCAGGCGCCCTTGGCGTCGTAGAAGTACAAGCCGACGCCGACTTTGCCTTTGCCGGTGAACTTGGCTTTGATTTCATAACGGTCGCCGGGGGCGGCCGGGAAGTTTTTGTCGAAGAAAGTATGAACGTCGCTGGTCTGCGCGTTGAACTTGATCGCGTTTTTGTCGTCGACTTTGACCATTTCCATGGTGCCGGTCGGCTTGGTGCTGATGTTGTAAACCCAGCCTTCGGGAAGATTGCCCTTGACGGTTTTGAATTCGCCGTTGATCGGCAGCTCTTCGCCTGCGAAGAGCGAACAGACGGCGGTTGCGGCTAGGATCATCAGGGTCTTTTTCATGGTTTCCTCCGGTAATGCGGGTTATTTTTCGTCCGGGACGGACCGTGCATACTCTACTGCAAAATAACGTTGCCGTCAAACGACAGATCGAAATTGGTGCGGTTGTCACCCGCGATCCGGGCGCTGATGATTGCGCTCTGGAGCATCCGCAGGAGATACCCGGCGTCGCTTTTGGCCGGGAAGGTGGCGCGGTAGATCCGCTGGTTCTGGAACCGCATCGAGAATTCGAGTTTGCCCGATTTGTTGCTGTTGACGTAGATGATCGAGATGTCGGGATAGTTGCGGATGGTGTTCATCAAAAGTTTCACCGCCGGCAGCGCCGGGGCGAATACTTTGCCGACCTGGGGTTGTTCACTGGCCGGGAAACCGGAGAACACCGGCAGCTGGGTCGGAATTTGCATCGACTCGAAGCGCGACATGATGATGCCCTCGGAATCGATCACCCATTCCGAACGCGGGTTGTTGATCGACGCCCGCGGGATGCGTTCGACGATTTCGACTTTGATGGTGTCCGGCATTACCCGCCGGACGGTGCAACTCTCGATCGACGGGATCGCCAGCAGCTTCTGCCGGAGGTCGGCGAGTTTGAGCCGGAAAATATTGTCGCTGCCGACCTTGAGCTCCAGCCGGCGGGCGAGTTCGGCGCTGCGTCCGCTCCAGTAGCCGGGGGCTTTGCCGGCCAATTCGAAGTTGCGCAGTACGAAGCGGTCGTTCTCGGTGAAGAGGGCGCGGGACAGGAAGATGAAGCCGGTTACGACCAATGTGACGATGAAAAGCAGCACGAAAAGCAGCAGCATGATATTTCGTCCCAAGCTGCTTTTCGGCTGTTTTCGACTGGTTTTATTGACTTTATCGGCCATTCGTCGTTCCGGATTGCTTCAACACGCCATAATATAGGTTGCTTTCAGTATTTTTACAGTTCAGAACGTTAAAAAAATGATATTTTCTATTTTTATCGGATTCGGGTGGATTTTCATCGGAAAGGTGATATTGTATCCGGCAAACCAAAAAGGCATCCCCAAATGAGGATTAAAGTCGGTATTTCCAAATGAAAGTGACTGATCTGGAGCTTGATGGACTCAAACTCATCGAGCCTCGCGTTTTCGGTGACGAACGTGGTTATTTTTTTGAATCGTACAATCGGGCCGCTTACCGTCAAGCCGGCATCGACGCTGAATTCGTTCAGGATAATCAATCTTGTTCCAGCCATGGAGTCATTCGCGGGCTCCATTTCCAGCTGCCTCCTTATACCCAGGCCAAACTGATGCGGGTGCTGTCGGGAAAGATTTACGATGTCGTCGTGGATATCCGCGCCGGATCGCCGACCTTCGGCCGTTCCTTCGGGATCGAACTCGACGGGGAAAGCCACCGGGTGCTCTATGTGCCGCGCGGTTTCGCCCACGGTTTTTCGGTGTTGAGCGAGCTGGCGGTGATCTTCTACAAATGCGACAATGTCTATTGTCCCGAGAGCGAGCGGTGCATCCGGCCGGATGATCCGGCGCTCGGGATTGACTGGCGGATCGATATCCGTCAGGCTGTTCTTTCCGCCAAGGACCGTGCCGGCAAGGCTTTCGCCGACAGTGAAAAACTCTGAAACCAGCTTGAACGGGACGATTGCGGTGATGAAGCTTTTGATTACCGGTGGAAATGGGATGCTCGGACGGACGCTGCGGAGCCGTTGGTCGGATTGGAATCCGGTTCCGGTCGACCTCGCCGATTGCGATATCACCGACCTCGACGCGGTGCGCCGGGTCTTCGGCGCAATCCGGCCCGAAGTGGTCGTTCACACCGCCGCGATGACCGCGGTGGATGCTTGCGAGAGCAACCGGGAGCTTGCGTTCAAAGTCAATGCGACCGGTTCGGCCAACGTGGCGACCGCCTGCCGGGAGGTCGGGGCCAGACTGGTTGCGATTTCCACCGACTATGTTTTTTCCGGCCGATCCGACCGTCCCTGGCGGGAGGACGATCCGACCGGTCCGGCGACGGTGTACGGCTGCTCCAAACTGGCGGGCGAGCAGGCGATCCGGGAAATTCTGCCGGAGCGGCACGTCATCGCCCGCACCGCCTGGCTCTACGGTCCGGGCGGGCCGAGTTTCGTCGAAACCATGCTCAAACTCGCCGACGGCACCCGGCCGGAGCTCAAGGTGGTGGACGACCAGCGCGGCAACCCGACTTCGACGGCGGCGCTGGCGGATATCCTGCGAAAACTGATTCTCCGGCCCGATCTCCACGGTATTTTTCACACCAGTTGCGAAGGCGAATGCACCTGGTACGAGTTCGCCTGCGAAATTTTCCGGCAGGCCGGGGTGGCGCAGCGGTTGGTGCCCTGTACCAGCGCCGAATTTCCCCGCCCGGCGCCCCGCCCGGCCAATTCGAGCCTGGACAAAGCGGCGCTGCGCGCCGCCGGACTGGGGCCGATGCCGGAGTGGCGGGCGGCGTTGCGGTGTTTCTGGGAAGCGCGATCAAGCGGACATGAAGACAAGGGAGATACCAGTCGATGAGTGAACATACCATACCGCCTCGGTTAATCCGGCGCTACATGAATTACATGATCATCGCCGCGGTGATCTGGTGCTTTTTCGGCGCGACGGTCGGCGGCCCGATTTTTTCGGGGCTGCTGCTGGCGCTCAATCTGACCAAGGCGCAGATCGGCTTTGTGATGTCGATCAGCTTGCTTTTTTTGCCGATGCAGATGATCGGGGCGATGCTCCAACAGCGGTATTTCCACCGCAAGAAGTTCTGGATCTGCTGCGTCCTGGTTCACTATTCTTCGTTCCTCGCCATCTCCATCCTGACCGCTTTGTGGCTCAAGGTGCCGGCCTCCTTTGCGCTGACCTTGTTTATGCTGGTCTACGCGATGAGTCAGTTCTCCGCCCAGCTCAGCGGGGCGGTCGGCAACGCCTGGGCGGGGGAAATCATTCCGCCGCGCGAAAGCACCGCGTTCTGGAACCGCCGCAGCGGCTTCGCGCTGATCGCCAGCATGGTGGCGGGGATTCTCGCCGGCAAAGTGGTCGACATCCTCGGCAAGGATGCGCGTTCGACCTACGCGATCATGATGGGCGTCGGCGTTCTTTTCGGCTACGCTTCGATGTTCTCCAACTTCGTGATGCCGGACCCGGATCCGCACCCGGTGCGCCGCGAGTCGCCGCTGACCCAGGTCAAGGCGATTTTGTCTAACAAGCAATTCCTCTGGTTCACCGGTTTCTTCAGTTTCCAGTCGATGGCGGGCTGGGTGTCGAGCGGGTTTATTTTCGTTTACCTCCAGCGGGATATGCAATTCTCGATGACTTCGGTCCAGATCCTTTCGGCGATCGCCTGCCTGGTCGGCTTCATGTCCGCCTATTTCTTCCGCATCATCGGCTCCAAATACGGCAACAAGCCGATCCTGATTCTGTGCTCGGTGCTGAAAGCCGGGGAATTCGTGCTCTGGGGCTATCTGCGCGCCGGCAACGGGACGCTCGACGAACTCGGATCGATGGCGATCAACAACATCACCTCCAGCTTCGGCCTGCCGCATGTGACGCTGCCGCCGGGGTTCATCGGGACGATTCCGGTTTTCATCGCCGGCGGGTTCATCAACATCGGGCTGGGGGCGTCGCAGATGGCGATCATCACCTCGACCGGCAACAAGCGCGACCGCAGTCTGTCGATCGGGATTTTCTACTCGATCATCGGGGTCTGCTCGTTTCTGGTGTCAAGTCAGAGCGGTCTCCTCTACGAATACTTCGACTCGCTTGAAATCATCCAGCAGTCGGGCTTCACTTCGTTCAACGTGCTTTCGCTGATCACCGCGGTCGGCTATTTCCTCAGCGTATTCATCATCGCCAACTTCAAGGAGGACGGGGCCGCTTCAACCGCCAATGTGATGCGGACCATCTTCTCGTCCAATCCGGTCCGCTCGGTCTACCATGCCCATTTGCTGTCCCAGCCGCTCACCGAGGGGCTGCGCGAAGAGACTTTGCGCAAAGCCCAGGGCAATCTCATCTCCAATGAGTTGATCAAGGACCTCTACAGTCCGTCGAGCCGGATTCGCGACGTGGCGCTGCTCAACGTCTGCCGCCTCGAGAGCGAATTGCCGCCCGAACTCCAGGCCGAACTGGTCAAGCTGGTCGAAATTCCGGAAATCGGGATGCAGGCGATGGTCGCCCGCGCCCTCGGCCGCTTGCGGATCAAGAGCGGCGTCGATGTCCTCATCCGCCACGTCAACGACCCCGACGCGGCACTGGCCCAGTCCTGCATTTTCGCCCTCGGTCTGATCGGCGACCCCAAGGCGGAAGCGTCGCTCTGCGCGGTGCTCGACAACCAGCGGATGATGGCCTTGTGGCCGCCGGCGGCGGAGGCGTTGAGCCGGCTCGGTCCCGGCGACAGCCGCCATACCCGCCGGATTTTCAAAGTACTCGCCAATGAGAGCTACTGGGTGCTGCGGCAGCAGACTCTGATCTCGCTTTGCCGGTTGATGGTCGAGGAGAAAAACACCGCCCACGCGATTTTTGAAGCCGAGGAACGGTTGCCCGGTTCGGTGGTCGAGCGGCTGCTGCGCTCGATCTGCCAGCATCCGATCTGGGCGGCGATGCCGGAGTACAAGCCCAGCTTTGAAAAGGCGATCAGCGCCTGCGACCGCAACGATTACACCGGCTGTTTGGAGCAGATCATTCCGCCGCAGCTGGCGCTGTACCGGATCACGCCGCACCAGCCGTCGCTGCCCCCGGTGCAGTTCCTGAGCGAGCGTTTTTCGCCCGACCGGATGCGCGACCCCGGACTCAACGGCAACAGCTATCCGGCGATGAACCTGTGGCTCCAGTTGAAGCTGTGGGCCGAGCTTCGCTACGAAACCGACGGCACCGACCACTTTTTGCTGCTGACCGCGCTGGTGGCGGCGGAGCAGCTGCTGCCCTACCGCCAGACCCACGACGACACGCTCTAGGCTCATTCCTCAACAAGTCAAAATGCCCTGATTTGCGGCGAAAAGCCATTTTAGCGCAAATCGGGGCATTTTTTTTATTCTCTTTGGGATAAGCTCTTAGAAATCGAATTCCAGCTGGACCGGGCGGGTGAGTTCCGCCTCGCCCGGGAAGTTGGAGACGGTCACTCCGAGCAGGCGGATTTTGCGTTTGGGCAGTTCCGTTTTGTGAAGCAGCTCCATCGCCACGGCCTCGATCGCGGCGACTTCGTCGAGCGGATGGTGAAAGCTTGCCGAACGGGTGGCGGTCTGGAAATTCTCGTAGCGAACCTTGATCGAGACGGTTTTGCCGGCGAGCTTCCGGCGCTGGAGGGAGCGGCACACGTCGCGGGTCAGGTGATGCAGGTGCGGCTTGATCAAACGCCAGTCGGAGAGATCGTTGGCAAAGGTGGTTTCCCGGCCGATCGACTTGCGTTCGCCGTCGTCCGGCTCGACCGGCCGCTCGTCGACGCCGCGGACGATGTGGTAATAAAAGGCCCCGCTTTTGCCGAAAAGACTGCACAAAAGGGGCAATTCCAGCTGTTTCAAGTCCCTGCCGTTGCGAATGTTCATCCGCTTGAGCCGGGTCGCGGTGACCCGCCCGATGCCGAAAAATTTCTCGATCGGCAAAGCTTCCAGAAATGCCGGCGCCTCCTCCGGGGTGATCACCGTCAGGCCCGCCGGTTTGCGCATTCCCGAGGCAACTTTGGCGAGGAACTTGTTGTAAGACACCCCCGCCGAGGCGGTGAGCCCGGTGCGGTCAAAGATTTCCCGCTGGAGGTCGCGGGCAAGCCTGGTCGCCGAACGGCAGTTCCGGGAATTCTCGGTGACGTCGAGGAACGCTTCGTCGATCGAGAGCGGCTCGACCAGCCCGGTGACGCCGAGGAAAATCGCGCGGATTTCCTCCGAAACCTCGCGGTAACGCTCAAAGTTGCAGGGCAGGAATATCCCCTGCGAACAGAGCTTCTCCGCCCGCGCCGTCGCCATCGCCGAATGGACGCCGTAGGCGCGCGCCTCGTACGAACAGGTCGAAACCACCCCGCGCCGGGCCGACGACCCGCCGACGATGACCGGCTTGCCCCGCAGTTCGGGGTGGTCGTGCTGCTCGACGGAGGCGAAAAATGCGTCCATGTCGAGATGTATGATCTTACGCATGATCCTGGCTGGCGATGGAATAGATGGCAATCGCGATTAACATCAAAGTGGCCGCGGCGAGCCGCCGGAGCCAGCCCTTGCGGTCGGTCGGGGTTTCGATCGAACGGTCGCCGAGCTTGACCACCAGCACGCCGAGGGCGACCGAGATGATGCCGCGGCTGGCGTGGATCACATTGCCGAAGACCGTTCCGATTCCGGCGAAACAGACGAACAGCGCGGTCATCGCATAGAACCAGCAGACCGCAAAGGGAAAACTCCCGATCAGCAAGCGGCGGTCGAATTTGATGAATTTGAGCGCCGGCAAGGTGATGACGCCGAGCAGCAGATAGCAGATCGCGCCGATCGCGATGCCGTCGCTGACAAGGTTTCCGCCGGATACCATCAGCACCAGTTTGGTTTCGGCGATGTCGGCCAGACTGTAGGTGACCAGCGCTCCGGCGAGGAAGGCGATCCCGCGCCAGCTGAAGCGGCCGCCGCCGCTCCAATTCATCAGCAGCGCCGCAGCGGCGCTGAGGACGATCGCAAAATACTGGCCGAAATTGAGTTTTTCGCGGAAAACCAGCAGGAAGATCATGGCCAGCACGATGATTTTGAGTCCGAGCAGCGACGAGAGTTTGGACGCCTCGATCTCCTTGAGCGCGCAGAAGAATGACACCTGGCCGAGGGTGATGGTGATCAGCCAGAAGATCATCCAGAAGGTGAATTCGCCGGGCGACGCGAAGAGTTTGCCGCAGTCGGCGAAAGGCAGCGTCAGCAGTCCGAGGATGCCCATCCCGAATTGCGAATAGACCACCAGCAGCCACGACGAGTTGTACTTGAGCATGAACTTGCGGCTGAAGAGATACGAGCAGGATTGAAACAGCGCCGCCGCGAAGCCGGCGATGATGCCGAGAATCATAATTTTACCATTGTATTGATCTCAAACGGATACGTGAAAAAGGCGGCCGGGCCGGAAACGCACCTGCCGCCGTGCGGATATCGTGGATCGGGGAACTCAGAAGGCGTTTTCGTTCTGGCAAACCTTGCAGACGGCGCCGGGCTGGGTGCTCTCGATGTGGCCGCAGTAGCGGCACTCCATGAAGCGGCTCGGGGTCGGCAGCGGCATCGCGGTGGATTTCGGCTTGGCGTGTTCGCTCTCGAGTTTTTCCAAAAGTTCGGTGAACTTCTGCCGGTGGCGTTTTTCGATTTCGGCGATTCGCTGGAACAGCGCGGCGGTGGTGGCATAACCCTCCTCAAGCGCCTCGGCCGCAAATTTGATGTAAATTTCTTCGGACTCGAGGGTTTCCCCCTCGATCGCCGCTTTCAGATTATTGACCGTCCGGCCGATGCCGCCGATTTCGGCCAGCCAGATGCGGGCGTGTTCGCGTTCGTTTTCGGCGGTGGTATCGAACACCGCGGCGATTTCCTCATGTCCCTCGCGGCGGGCGACCGCGGCGAAGAAATTGTAGCGGCAGCGGGTCTGGGCTTCTCCGGCGAAGGCTTTGGCCAGGTTTTCGGCGGTTTTGGAGTTTTTGTAGTCAGGCATTTTTGCTCTCCCCGTATCTCTTGATGAAAATCGTTGTGATTCAGCAACAATATACTCTCGGATCGGCGGCATTGCAAGCGATCGATTTGCATCCCGCCGATTCCGGGCTATATTGTGCGGAATTCTAATGCAAAGGGAAACGGGTTTATGAGTTGGATCTGGTTGTTGCTGGCGGGCCTGCTGGAAGTGGTCTGGGCGGTGGGTTTGAAATATTCGCAGGGGTTCACCCGCGTTTGGCCAAGTACGCTGACGCTGGCGGCGATGGCGGGCAGCGTTTTTTTGCTGGCGCTGGCGGTGAAAACGCTGCCGCTCGGCACCGCTTACGCGGTCTGGACCGGCATCGGCGCGGTCGGGACGGTGGTCTTCGGCATGATCGTCCTGGGCGATCCGGCGACGGCGGGACGGATTGTCTGTCTGGCGATGATCATCGGCGGGATCGCCGGACTCAAGATGCTTTCTCCGGCGTGACGGCGGCCGATTTCGCGGCGCTCATCGCGAGGCCGAGGAGAATGAAGGTGCCGACCATGGAACTCCCGCCATAGCTCACCAGCGGCAGGGTCAGCCCGGTCGGCGGCAGCAAGCCGACGTTGACGCTGAGATGCAGCAGCGCCTGAATCGCCGGCAGCACCGCGGCTCCGGCGAGATACAGCCGGGCCGGAGGCGTGAGGTCGCGCCGCTGCGCCGACTTGATCAGCAGATAAAACAGCAGCGCGTAGAAAACCGGCACCGGCAGCGCGCCGAGGAAGCCGAGCGTTTCGGCCATGGTGGCGTAGGCCGAGTCGTTGTAGGGCAGCGGCAGATAAGCGTTGCTCCAGATCGCCCGACCGAGTTTGGCGCCGAAGAAGCCGCCGTGGGCGATCGCCAGCTGGAACTGCCGGATGTGCCATGACGCGCCGCCGGGGTCGAGTTCGGGATCGATATAGGCGGCGATTCGCTTCCAGGCGTAGGGCTTGGCGGCGACAAAGAGCACCGCGGTCAGCGCCATCGTGCCGCAGGCGGCGAAAAAACAGCGCCAGGTCCCGCCGGCAAGCAGATAGAGCGCGGCGAAACCGAGCAAATACACCGTCGCCGTGCCGAAGTCCGGCTGCAGCAGCACCGGCGCGATCCAGCACAGCGCCGCTCCGCCGAGCAGGCCGAATTTCCGCCAGTCGGTGCCGGGACGGAGCGCGAGCTTGACCAGGAAGAGCAGGAAAAAGCCCTTCGCCAGTTCCGACGGCTGAAAGAAAAACCTGCCGAATTCATACCAGCCGAGCATGCCGTTGATCCGGATGCCGAAGAGCGGCAGCGCCAGCAGCAGCAGAATTGAAAAAAAGGCGTAGACATTGGCCAGCCGCAGATGAACGGCGAACGGGATGCCGGCGGCGACCGCCATCGCCGCGAGGCCGATCAGGATGAAGACCAGCTGCTTGCCGGCCAGGAACAGCGGCTGCCCGGCTCCCGATTGCGAGCTGATGATGGTCAGCCCGCCCCACACCGCCAGCAGGAAAGCCAGCAGCGGGATGGCCGGAATACGGTTGGCATGGGATTCTGGCATGGTCACTCTCCGCCGATCTTGAGATCGAGTTTGACGTCGTGTCCGGCTTCGGCCGGGGTGGTCAGTACCAAGGTGCTCTCGATCCAGTTACGGTAGCGGTCGAGCATTACTTCGTAACGGCCGGGCTTGCCGGCGAGGATCGCGTCGTACTCTTTTTCCAGCCCCGAGACGCCGATCTGGCGGCCGTTCTCCAGCGCCACTTCGCCGAGTTTCGGGCGGATGCCGGCCAGGTTGACCGCCACCCGCTCGAGGCGGGAATGAATGGCGAGCGACGGGTTGCGGCTGACGCACTTGTCGAGGCTCTCGAGCTGTACCGGCGACAGGTCGCGCCGGAGGAGCCGCGAGCCGTCGGCAGCGATTTCCCGCGAGAGGTCCCCGCCGAGAATGCTCCGGAGTTCGGCATCCAGCTCGGGGGAGGGGGGAGTGTCGCCCTGCCAGTAGAGGTCGAAGTATTTTTCCGACCAGGCCAGCGGGGTGCCGTCGGAGGACAACAGCCGCCCCCGCGGCAGATGGTAGTCGCCCCGGGTCAGGGCGATCTCCCGTCCCAGTTTGAGAAAGTCATCCCGGCGCGGTCCGGCGACCAGGAAATGAAATGACAGCGCGGTCAGCAGCCAGACCGCCGCACCGATGCTGATCAGGAGACAGCGTTTGCGAAAGAGTGTATCGTCCATCTCAAACCGCCTTTGCTTTGCGCGGTTGCGGCGGAATTTTGCGG